>JANOGR010000355.1:0-1742 GCA_031406095.1 Ignavibacteriales bacterium | reverse complement strand
CAGCAGCTCATCAGGAAAGGTATTTCACTGGTTGTGTCTCCCCGTGATTTTATTTCACTACGGACAGTTATGAAAGAACTAGCCCGCAGGGAGATTATCAGCATCTTCGTAGAGGGTGGCGGCACGGTGTTGGGAAGTCTTGTTGATGCAGGACTCGTTGATAAAGTATACGCGTTCTATGCGCCGATCCTCATCGGGGGAAAAACTGCGGTCAGTGCTATTGGAGGAGAAGGCGCATCTACCCTCCGCCGGAGTTTACGGCTCACAAACGTACACCACAGAACGTTTGGAGATAATATTTTGGTGACCGCTTCTGCGACCAGCAGGAAGATTGAGAGAATTAATTCATGACCACGACGGTTGGTGACAGTGTAGGTACGACTTCTCATCTGCTTCAAAGGCGTTCCCTGTCCGTTACGAGAGACCTATCACGCACGTTATCCCCAGTTTTGGACACGACGAAAACTTCAGTATTTTACGATGGATTCCTTGAATCCAGATATTGAAGAAATCATCCGATGGGCGATACAGGAGGATGTCGACGGCGGCGACGTGACGACACAATCAATCGTGCCGGCCGAACTTCGACTTTCTGGTCAGTTCATCGCTAAGACAGAAGGTGTTATCGCTGGCTGGGACATTGTTCGGCGCACATTCAAGATTCTTGACAGCCGGGTTCATGTTCAACCCATTACTGGCGACGGAGAGAGTGTAGCCCCGGGTCAAACCATTGCCG
Source organism: Ignavibacteriales bacterium (assembly GCA_031406095.1). Taxonomy (GTDB): domain Bacteria; phylum Bacteroidota; class Ignavibacteria; order UBA10030; family UBA10030; genus JANOGR01. The sequence goes on along the minus strand of JANOGR010000355.1, from coordinate 1,006 downwards.
ACGTCAATGGGCCAGCCCAGGCAATCTTGACGGGCGAACGTACGGCGTTGAACTTTTTGCAACGAATGTCAGGGATTGCTACACTCACGAGAGCATTCGTCAATGCGATTCAAGGAACTTCAGCAGTCATTCTTGATACGAGGAAAACCGCTCCTGGGATGAGAGTTCTCGATAAACTCGCTGTCAAAATCGGTGGCGGAGCGAATCACAGAATCGGCTTGTTCGATATGTTCCTGATAAAGGAAAACCACATCGCAGCTGCCGGCGGAATCACAGAAGCCATCCGTCGTATCTCAGCCAACAATGTGAAACGACTTCCGGTCGAGGTTGAAGTTCGGTCACTTTCTGAATTGCGAGAGGCGCTCGGTCTTCAGGTTGACAGAATTCTTTTGGATAATATGTCTATTGAAGAGATGGGAGCTGCAGTGGAAGAGACGAAAGGTCGCATCCCGCTCGAAGCTTCAGGGAATATAGATCTTTCAAACGTCCGCAAGGTAGCTGAAACAGGAATTAACTATATTTCGGTCGGTTCCCTGACCCACTCGGTCAGAGCCTTGGATGTAAGTTTTCTCGTCGGAAACCCATTATGACTCAGCACGCACAAGTGGCAGCCGCAGGACTCTCCGCCGAAGAGATCTATCGTGATCTGTCGGGAAAACTCCGCGATGACGTGCCCGATGTGGAGCTTCGCTACAAAGCAGATCTTGCCTTCAGGATCAATAAGCTGAAGACTCAGCGTAACGCAATCATCCTCGGACATAACTATATGGAGCCTGCGCTCTATCATTCGATCACCGACATCAAGGGTGATTCACTGGAGCTTAGCCGCGCCGTCACCACCGTGGACCAGGAGACAATCGTATTCTGTGGTGTCCGATTCATGGCGGAGACGGCCAAAATCCTCAATCCAAGCAAGACAGTCCTGTTCCCCGGCACCAAAGGAGGCTGTTCACTCGCAGACGGGATTACCGCGGCGGATGTACGCAGTTTGAAGCAGAGATTTCCC
>JANOGR010000358.1:0-8093 GCA_031406095.1 Ignavibacteriales bacterium | reverse complement strand
CCAGTCCGGTACCCGAGTGAGACCAATACTGCATAGAGTCCAACAGAGAGAAGATTCACGCCAATAGAGTAAGCGAGGAGCGCAATGGCCCACCCCGATCCCTGGTCAAAGTCGAATTGATGGAGGTTCAAGGTCCACGTCACAATGCCGAGTATAACACCGACACCCGCCAAAACAAGGATCTGGTTACGAAGTCTGTTTTCCAAATTCTTTCTTTTCCTTTCAGTTTATTTGAACCATCTCTCCCACTAATGCGAGCGCTGTGAAAAATCTCAAGTTTGGCGACTTTTAGAATTGCGTCATGCGCCGCGTCGGCAAACGCACTCGCAGCACGCGTCACAGCTTGCGATACTCAACAAAATCGCAAAATGTTTTCTTGTACCGAGTACTACCAGCCCTTAATTGCTGCCGCTTCTGTCTCGTGAATATCGAGATGCTCGGTTAGTCCAATGATGTCGAACACTTTTCGCATGTGGGAAGAGAGACCGGTGGCTCTGAGAGGTTGCTTGTTCTTCTGACATTCGAGAGCGAGAGAAATGAGGACGCGAAGGCCGGCGCTGTTGATGAACATCTCGGGATGAAACTTGAGCAGGATGTTTTTGGCGCCTTTGGAGGTTACTTCGCTATAAGCGCCGAGGATCATTTCATCCGACTGGTCGGAAACGTCGCCCGAGATTTCGAGGACGGCTACTTTCTTGTCGAGCGAGGAGGAGACTTTGGTGGGGTTCGCCATGTAAGCCTCGAGGGCTTACTGCTTGTAGCTTGCCACTGCGCGGTCGACGGTTTCGTATTCTTTGAAGACTTTGACGAGTCGTGTGACGACGAGGACGCTTTCGACTTTCTCCGTGATGCAGGCCAGGCGGAGATCACCTCCTTTATTTTTTACCGAGGTGAGGGAGGCGATGAGTGTCCCGAGTCCGGAGCTGTTAATCCACCGGACACCCTTCAGGTCAAGGACTATTTTTTTCATGCCGTCCTGCAGCAAGCTGTAGATCTTGTCGCGCAGTTGGGTGGTCTGAGGCTCGCCCATCAGGTTGCCCTTGATCGTAATCACTGCTATGTCACCATGCATTTTTTCTTTGATGCTCATGGGTTGCCTCCTCGATGCAACGGGCATGATACAGCGAATTTGACGGAATGTCAACGCTCCAACATTTGTTCAGAACCTGCTGATATCCCTTCCAAAAACAAATGTTTTGAACCAGTCAAAAATCACGAGCACCTTGTTCTTCACGCTCACCAGCCTCGTCAGGTAGGCGGACCGCCAGAAAAGCCAGGCCGAAAAACCTTTGCCCTTGCCCGTCGCGAGGTCTGCCAACGCCCTGTTGCTACCGACGTACGCCAGCATCCCGTAATGCCTGTATTCAAACGGCTTCACAGTTCGTCCACTAAGTTTCCCCGCAAGTACTTTTGCAAGATATTTTCCTTCCTGCTGCGCCACTTGAGCGGTGGCTGGAAAGTTCTTTTCTTTTGGAGTGGCGCAATCTCCCAAGGCATACACATCCTCGAATCCTGGCACGATAAAAAAATCATCCGTCAGGATTCTTGAAGATTTGTCTTTCTCAAGGGGCAAAGTATCGACGAGATCTGACGGACCCACTCCCGCGGTCCACACGACGAGCCCGTACGGAATCGTAGAACCGTCCTTCAAATGGATTCTCCTGGCGTCGATTTTCCTCACAGGTGAAACAGTGCGAAGATGGATGTTCTGCCGCCTGAACAATCGGGCCGTGTAGTCGCTGAGTGCGGCATCGAATGTATTCAGAATATGCGCGGTGGCTTCCAGGAGCGTAATACGCGTCTTCTCCGAGAGTCCGGGATATGTCCTGGTGAGGTCATCTTTGAGGAAATCGTGCATTTCGGCGGCAAACTCCACACCCGTCGGACCCCCGCCCACAACGACAAATTGCAACAATTGCCGCTGCTTTTCTTCAGACACGTTGGGCTGGGCCGCCTGTTCAAAGCAATCGATGATCCGCTGCCGGATCTTTCTTGCGTCGGACAGGTCTTTCAGGAACAGTGCATACTCACGGACGCCCGGAACTCCATAGGTGTTCACGCTGGACCCGACGGCAATCACCAGAATATCGTATGGAAGGACAAACTTGGTTTCAGGCGGAGATCCCTCACAGCGAATTGTTTTCTTCTTGAGGTCAATACTTTTGCAAGTTGCCTGGAAGAATTTTGCCGCCGGGCTTGCAATCCGGATCGGTTCGATAATGCTCCGGAACTCGATTGTGCCGACAGTGGTGCTGGGAAGGAGAGGCGTAAATAGAAAATGGTTGCGGGGACTGACAAGCGTCAGGTCGAACAAGGAAAGGTCCGCTTGTTTGGCAAGACTGAAAGCAGCAAACCCGCTCCCGAGTACGACGACATGAGGTTTTGAATTGCTCATCGTTAATAGAATGTATCAAGAATTCAGGAGCATGGAAAGCATTTTGGAAAAGTTCTTTGTAATCTTGGTAGGTCGGCGTTAACGCCGACCTACCCGTTGAATGAATATTATTCCCATCAAAAACCTTGAAGACCCCGCACTGCAGCCTTATCGCACAATGCGCAGACCTGTCGAGCACGAGAAGAGCGGAATATTTGTTGCGGAGGGAGAAAAGGTCGTCCGGAGACTGGTGGCCAGCAACCTTGTCATCGTTTCGGCTCTCATGACAGATGAATGGCTCGAGCAATATCAGCCGTTGCTCAAGGATCGGCAGGGGATTCCTGTGTATGTTGCTGCCAAAACGATGCTGGAATCCATCGTCGGCTTTGGGCTGCACCAGGGAATCATGGCGGTCGGAAAAATCCCGAAGCCGCCGTCTGTGGAAGATGTTATTGAAAGTACTTCCCGGCCGTATTTCTTTGCAGCCGTCGACGGCCTGACAAATTCTGAAAACCTGGGCGTGATTGTTCGCAATTGTGCTGCGTTTGGAATTCAGGCGCTTCTTGTGGGTGAAACGTCCAGTAGTCCGTATTTGCGGAGAGCCGTGCGAAACTCCATGGGCGCAGTTTTCTCGCTGCCGGTTGTTCCATGCACAAACCTCGCGGCACAACTTAGGGAATTGCAGTCGGCACATGATGTGCGGGTGATTGCGGCGCATCCCTCCGGCAATGGCCGACTCGCACAAGCAGATTTGAAAGGCAACCTGTGTTTTGTGTTCGGGAGCGAGGGAAACGGGGTGTCGAAGAAAGTGTTGGAAGCTTGCACCGACCGGATTTCCATACCGATGCAGCAGGGAGTTGACTCGCTAAATGTGGCGAGCGCAAGTGCAGCGTTCTTGTTTGAGGCGGTGAGACAGAGAAGCGACGCATCTTAAAGATGCGTCGCTTTTACTACCGCTTCAACTCTGGCGGCGGTAACTTCCGCGCTTTGATCTCCGATTGAAAACCGATTTCTTTGTGCGTGCTGTCGCAAAAGGGCTTGTCTTTACTGTGACCGCAGCGGCAGAGAGCAATCTGGGTCCTGCCGGACAAGTCAAACTTATTCCCCTCTTTGTCGAACAGCTCAAAATCTCCCTCCACCCGGATACTCCCGTTTGTTCGTACCGTGATCTTGGTCGGCATTATTTTCCCTTCTGACCGTTTTTTTTGTTGTTCTTCATTTTGAAATCGATCCATACTTCTGTCGTTTCCCATGAAATCTTCAGAACGGCTGAAGTCAAGCCCGTTTTTTCCAGAACAATTTTCAGTTTTTCGTTGGGCTCTTTCAGCGTTCGTTTTTTGAGCGGCAGCCGGAAAATGTCGTATTCGGGATGGTAGACCGTGCCCCATTGCCCGGTTTCTTTGTTGATCATGAGCGTCCATTTTGTTTCAGTAGGGAGCGTGTAAAGAGTGTACTTGCCTTTCGGGACCACGCTATCGCCCATGATGAGGTCAACATCCGTGACGAACGAAGTTGCCTCGTTTGCACCCGTCCGCCACCACACGTTAAAAGGCCTCAGCCCGCCAAAAATCTTCCGTCCCCGCATCGACGGGCTGCCGTAATCGATGAAAACCCGCTTGCCGTTGAACCGCACTTCGGTTGAATCGCGCGGACTCAGGATTGGCTGCTGTGCGAGAACCCCTTGAAGAAAAAGGGCAGCTGCAAGTATGGCTTTCGAAAGAGGTTTCATGTGCTTGTCAGGTTGGATTTTATCGTGGTGGTTTGCATGTAGCAATCATACGTGCGCTTGTCGAAACACACGACGACAACTCGTTGAAGGTTTTTGTTTGTGCTCAAAGCTTTTTCGATTTCCACCATTGCAATTCTTGAAGCGCGCTCGACCGGAAACCCGTAGGCGCCTGTGCTAATAGAAGGAAATGCGATCGATGCGAGATTGTGCCGGGCAGCAAGTTCAAACGACTTTTCGTAGCAGCTCGCCAGCAAGTCATCTTCGTTGTTGCCGCCACCCCGCCATACGGGACCGACGGTGTGAATAACGTGTTTCGCCGGCAGGTGGTAACCTTCTGTAATCTTCGCTTCTCCCGTCGCACAGCCTCCGAGCTTCCGGCACTCTTCCAGCAGCTTTGGACCCGCCGCTCTGTGGATGGCGCCGTCCACACCGCCCCCACCCAGCAGATACGTGTTTGCGGCGTTCACGATGGCGTCAACGCGCTGCCCGGTGATATCGCCGATGACGACGGATACACGTTGGTCCATTTGAACTTTTTCTTTGTGGGATTTGATAAATCAAATCCCTACACGAATCCTTACGACGGCTCCAGCGGCCTCGTCACCATAATGCCGATTTGCCTTTTATTGCCTGCAAGATAGTCGGCTAACGGTTTTTCAGAAATCGTCACCATCCTGCCCGCAAGAGGTGCGTGGAGAAAATATGCCTCTCCGTTCTGGCGAATCACGACCCCTGTGTGCGAAGTATCCAGCCCTTCCATGTCTGTCGTTATGCCGAGGATATCGCCGTTCGCAAGTTTGGCAGATATTTTCGACACGAGCTGTTTCGGTATGTGGAACATTTCCCGCGCATTGATTTCCTTTTCCTGTTCCTGAATCACTTTGAGAAACCCGGGGTTCGCTCTGATCTGGCGGTAGGAATCCGGATGGGTGGACATGAAATTGAGCTTCTTGTCGTACCGCACGCCGCCGATTTCTTTTGTCACGTTTTTCCAAACCCCCTTTTTCTCGTTGTCGAACATGTAGTCGGAGGTGTAGTGCAGACGGCTCGTGTACTGATGAATGACACCGCCGCGATAGCGGATGAATTGCAGCTCGTTCTTGTATTCGTCGAACGTCATTTTGTTCTTCTTCATGCAACGGGCAAGAACCAGGGCATTTTCGTAGAAGGTAACGCAGTCCAGTCCGCTCATGTTCACCACGAGCCGTTCTTCGCCGGGCACCTCGAGCACGTTGGCCACGTATTCAGTACCGAGAAATGTTTTTCCGATTTCCACGACGGCGTCTCCGATGGGCAGCTTTTGGAGTTTGAGCGCGACGGCCATTTCGAACTTCCTCGAGCAAATCGATGCGTCGTCTTCTTCAAGAAATCGATTTGAGCGAAGGTTTGTGGAAAAGCCAATGGCCGGAAGCGATGCAAGAAACTTTCTTCGGTTCATCATGTCAGAACTCCATTCCAAACCCGAGTGTGATGAAAAAACTTGAGTAATCAAAATCGATAGACGTGGTATGGGGGACGGGTGCGCCAAACTGCGTCAATTCCCCGTCGATCTTGCCGATTTGGGCGAACTTGTAAAAACTCTCAAGCTTCATGAACACGTTGGAGAACAGACGGCTCGTGGCGCCGAAACCTGCCGTGACAACAAGTTTTGATTTTTCATAAACGCCCTGCGAGTTGTATGTAATAATCGTAATGGTCGAGTCGGCGTTTTTTTCCGTCCGTGTTCCAAATGCGTCCGCGGTGGCGCGGGATCTCATGCTGCCGAGCTCGACGAGAAAGTAGGACTCGACATCCTGGAAAGTCCGTGGCAGATAATAGGCGAGCCCCAGTTTGAAATCCGTCGTGCCGACGGCTCTCCGCATCTCGAGCGAAGCCTCGCTGCCCTGGTACGACGTGGCGACTTCCTTGCGAAAATTCGTGACGCCGAATATGAGCGCAATGTCACGGTCAAAACGGTAGCTTCCTGACACGGCAAAGCCCAGCGCGTAATCCAGCGGCTGGAAATCTCCAATGGGGATTTTTTCGAGCAGGTTCCAGAGCTCCACATCTCTCCGGTTGTCGCCTTCGACGTCTTTCAATGTCAGCACCACGACACCCGTGGAGCCACTGAGTGTCCATGTTCCTTCCTGGGCGTAGAGGGGAAGCGAGGATACAAGGATAAGAAATGGTAGTATTTTGGCAGCTTGTCGCACGATTTCTTTTGCTTGTCATTCCCGCATGCTTTTAGCGGGAATCCGGAACGAGTTTGATCTGAGCCTCAGATCAAGTCAACAGACAAGTGACAATAGAATTCCCGTTCTGGATGCCCGCTGAAAATCCGCGGGCATGACAAAATATTCGCTTAAAACGGCATCTCCGGACCTTCGGGCGGCATTAACATCTCAACGCTGAGCGGCTTGTAGCCCTCGAAGCGCGCATATTGCTTGATGAACGACAGTTTCACCGTGTCCGTCGGGCCGTTGCGCTGCTTGCCAACAATGATGTGCGCCAAACCTTCCGTCGGCTGGCCGTCTTCTTCCATGATGCCGAACATCTCGGGCCGGTGCACAAACATCACGACGTCGGCATCTTGTTCGATAGCGCCGGACTCGCGCAAATCCGACAGCGCGGGCCGCTTGTCGCTGCGCGCTTCCACCGCACGGTTGAGCTGCGAAAGCGCAACAACCGGAATATCGATTTCCTTCGCCAGCGCTTTCAAAGAGCGCGAGATTGCCGAAATTTCCTGCTCGCGGCTCGGTGCCTGCCTCGGTCCCTGCATCAGTTGCAGGTAATCCACCACGATCATGTCCACATTGTGCTCGGCTTTCAGCCTGCGTGCTTTTGCCCGCAACTCGAGAATCCCCAGCGCCGGCGTGTCATCGATAAACATCTTGGCCTTGTACAATCTTCCCACGCTCGTGCTGAGTTTGCGCCATTCGTCCTCGGGCAGGCGGCCTGTGCGGACCTTCTGCGCATCCACCCGCGCCTCGGCGCAGATGAGGCGCATGACCAGCTGCTGGTTGGACATTTCAAGAGAAAAAAAGCCGATGGATTTATCGTGCAGCACGGATGCGTTGCGGGCGATGGAAAGAATGAGCGCCGTTTTGCCCTGGCTCGGCCGCCCCGCCACAATAATGAGGTCGGATTTCTGGAAGCCGCCGGTCAGGTTGTCCAGGTCCGTGAACCCGGTGGGCACGCCCGTGACACCGCTGTGTTTGCCGTGGATGCTCTGCAGCATCTCCATGGTGCTGTGGACGGCGGTGTTCATCGAGACGAAGGTCTTCTTCATCCGCTGCTCGGAAATGTCGAAGATCCGCTGCTCGGCGGTGTCCAGCAAATCGAGCGGGTCTTCCGTGTCTCCGAAAGCGCGGTTAATGACCTCGGAGGAGGTGGCGATGAGCTGGCGCAGGAGCGCTTTTTCCAGCACGATGTGCGCGTGGTACTCGACATTCGCACCGCTCGTGACTTTTGAGGTCAGCTCGGTGAGATAATACTCGCCGCCGATTTTTTCCAGCTCACCGCGCCGCCGCAGTTCTTCGGACAGCGTGATCAGGTCCACAGGCTCACTTTTTTCAAAGAGCTCGACCATCGCCTTGAAGATGCTCGTGTGTGCGGGCTTGTAAAAGACGTCCTCGTTCAGCACTTCGAACGCTTTGCCGATGGCTTCTTTTTCCAGCAGCATGGCTCCGAGCACGGCCATCTCGATATCGACGGCTTGAGGCGGAACACGGCCTTCAGTGGTGACTGAGGGAATGGTTAGATCGAAGATTTTTCTTGGTTCTGCCATATGAAATCCTTTGGGTTACAATATAGGGAAGTACAGAAGAAACTTGGGTTATGGTCCAGAAAAGAAATCGTCATGTTCATTAGGAGAAACGTGGTGTTATGAGAGATGATTTCATTAATGTTTAGCCTTTATTGTATCCAATTCATTCCAGCCCGATGAATGCAAAGTATTTTGATCGGAGGTCCATTTTTGTCTGAATCAACATCAATGGCTCTTTGAATGGC
>JANOGR010000339.1:0-2611 GCA_031406095.1 Ignavibacteriales bacterium | reverse complement strand
TCGATGGAAAACCCGTCGACCAATCTCTTCTTGTGAAGCTCACAAGATCCCTGCGCCATCGCGGACCCGATGACGAAGGTTTTTTGCTGGCTGACACCAGAACCGGGCTCACAGAACACCGTCGCGGCAGTGAGACCATTCCGGAAGTACGATCAAGGGAAATCGATGAGAGTTTTTCTGGGACGAGCCCCAATCTTGGCCTCGGATGGCGGCGGCTGAGCATTATCGACCTAAGCCCATCAGGACATCAGCCAATGTCAAACGCCGACGGAACCTTGTGGGTTATTTTCAACGGTGAGATTTATAACTATATCGAGCTTCGCGTCGAGCTGAAAGCGAAAGGATATGTGTTCCGGACGCAAAGCGACACGGAGGTCATTCTGCATGCCTACCACGCATGGGGTCAGGATTGCCTTCACCATTTCAATGGCATGTGGGGGATGGCTATTTGGGATGTTCAAAAACGACAATTATTCTGCGCTCGCGACCGGTTTGGAGTCAAGCCATTCTATTATTTCTGGAACGGTTCATCCTTTGCATTTGCATCCGAAATCAAGGCTTTGCTTGAGTTGCCATGGATTCCCAGGCGGGCCAACGATTCGGCTGTCTACGATTTCCTCGTTCACCGGGTTCTCGACCACACCGAGCAAACCTTCTTTTCGGACATTCTTCAGCTCAGACCCGGACACTGTGCCTTCATCAGTGAGCGAGGGTTGCAGGTGCAGCGATACTACACGCTCTCCTACAACCCTGACCTTGGCCATTTCAATGAACGCGATTCCATCGCACATGCGGATCAACTTCGTGTTCTTCTTAACGATGCTGTGCGGTTGAGACTTCGCTCCGATGTGACGCTTGGAAGCTGCCTGAGCGGAGGGCTGGACTCCTCCACGATCGTCTCCATTGCCAACTCCCTGCTGTTTAAGCAAGGCTTAGCAAACCGCGAGACGATCGGTGAGCGACAAAAGACTTTTACTGCAACGTACGACATTGAACAATACAGCGAAGATCGCTTTGTTCGTCAAGTGATCGAACAAACGAACGCCCAGCCGTATTTCGTCAAACCCGCGGCGGCGGAACTCCAAAATGAACTTTCGGATTTCATCCGCTCGAACGATGAGCCTTCAATCTCCACGTCGATGTACGCCCAGTGGTGTGTCATGCGATTGGCAGCGCAGCATGGCATCAAAGTCCTTCTTGACGGCCAGGGCGCTGATGAACTCCTCGCGGGCTATCGTCCGCAACACTTTCCTGTCTTCCATGCAGAACTCATCCGAGCGGGGCGGATCTTTGAAGCAATAAAAGAAATGCGAACCGGGGCCTCTGTTGCGGGAGAATCCTTCTCCGGTTGGCTGCGGGCCGCAGCAATGAAATCCGTTAAAAGCTACGTTCCAAAACGCTTAAGACATCGATTCATGACGTCCGCCCAATTACTCAATCCCGCCTTTGCCGCCAAAACGGTTTCCCACGTCACAAAAGAGGATCGGAGTATACAGCGCCGACTGTATGAAGATGAAACCCTCTACAACCTTCCGCAGCTCCTGCACTACGAGGACCGTAACTCGATGCGGTTTTCCGTGGAGGCCCGGGTTCCTTTTGTTGATTATCGGGTCGTTGAATTCGTCATGAACCTGCCGGCGGTGTACAAGATCCATAACGGTTGGTCAAAATACGTTCTGCGCCAGGCTACCAACGGCCTCATCCCGCAGGCCGTTCAATGGCGCAAAGACAAGATGGGATTTGTGACCCCGGAAGTCGAGTGGATGAGCGAGCTTTCTCCGTTGATCCGCAAGACTTTCACCGAAACATCGCTGCGAAGCCGGCAGTATGTGAACCCGCAATTCGTTAAGGAACAGGTTTCGAACAGAACCATATCTACGGGTGACATTTGGCGCGTGTTCAACCTTGAATTGTGGATGCGTGAGTTCAACATCCAGTAAGATGAACCTCCTCTCCTTCCAAAACCCGAAGACCATCGCGCGTCTCGTTCTCCATCGCATTCTGAAGCCCTTGACGTGGGAAACCTTGTCCCGTCATCGCCTCACAGGCCTGAACGACGAAGATTTCCTCTCTCTCTGGAATTTTCAAGGTTTACCCGAAGAGTTCATAGCCTGGTTTCACGACGCATCCCGGCTTCGCTTTTTCTTTCATCCACGGAATCAGAAAGACTTCTTTTTGAATCTGTTGACAAAGACTCAAAGCCACGAGAGTATTCTCGCCGAAGCTCAGGATGTTCTTGACAACAAGTTTCAAACATTGGGTTCTCCCAAGGTATCGCTTGGAAAGGAAATTCAATGGCATCAGGATTTCAAAAGCGGAAAATCGTGGCCGCTTGAATCTCCGAGAAAGCTCGATCTCCTTGATCTCGGGAATCCTTCCGACGTCAAAGTCCCGTGGGAGTTAAGCCGTTTTCACCAGGTATGGTGGCTGGGGAAAGCGTACTGGCTTACACGTAACGAGGAGTATCCCAGGAAATTCGCCGAGCTCGTCGAGAGTTGGCTCGAGGCGAACCCGCCGGGGAAAGGAGTGAATTGGGCCTTGGGCATGTAAGTGGCCTTTCGTGCTGCGAATTGGATTGCAGGATATTATTTCTTTTGTGAATCGCCGTCGC
>JANOGR010000307.1:0-17951 GCA_031406095.1 Ignavibacteriales bacterium | reverse complement strand
GGGTTGGCAGAAGTCGTTCGAAAAACAGGCATGTATGTCGTCTCAGACGAAATTTATGAGAAGGTCATCTACGATGGAATGCGACACGTGAGTTTCGGATCCATCGATTCCGTCAAAGACCAGGTCGTGACGGTCAACGGTGTGTCGAAGGCATACTCGATGACCGGTTGGCGCATCGGATTCCTCGGCGCACGGAAGGATATCACCGAAGCGGCGGAAAAGGTTCAAAGTCAGATCACTTCCAACGCCAATGCCATCGCCCAGAAGGCAGCGCATGCGGCTCTCACCTGTAACCTGGAATCAGAAGTGAGGTCAATGGTTCAGGAATTTGACCGGAGAAGGCTCTTCTTTGTGTCGGAGCTGCAGAAAATCAAAGGCCTGGAGTTTATCTACCCCCGCGGTGCTTTTTACATCTTCGCCAGGGTCAAGCAGTTTCTGAACAAGTCGGTGAACGGGACAAAAATCAAGACGGCCGATGAACTGTGTGAACACGCTTTGATGAAGCACAATATTGCATTCGTTCCGGGTTCCGGGTTTGGCGAAAAGGATTGGGTTCGGATGTCTTACGCGTGCTCAATGGCTGACCTGCAGAAAGCGACAGAACGCCTGCAAAGATGTTTCAACGAGTTCAATTCTTGAGCTGCTTGTGCCGACGTACGACTATAAGTGCAAGGAGTGCGGCCACATGTTCGAGGAATTCCAATCCATGTCTTCGGACCTCCTCGTCGTGTGTCCGAAATGCGGGAAACCCTCTTTGAAGCGTCAGATGTCAGGTGGAACCGGAATGATTTTCAAAGGCAGCGGGTATTATCACACAGACTACAAGAAAATCGGGTCTTCGGAAACCGCGGCAAAGCCAAAAGAAAAAGGGACAAAAACTGAGACAAAGCCGGAGTCAAAACCCGCCACCGAGTCGACAACCGCTTCCCCAAAAAAGAACGACTAGGCGTCTTTTTTCAGCCTCCCGGACTTCCGAAACGCTGCCTCCAGCCTTGAGGTTCCTAACTGCCTGCTATATCTCTGCAATTCCGCCGTCAAGAGTTGTAAGGAACGCTTCACTTCGGATTTATTAGAAGAAAGAATATCCCGCCATATTGCCGGATCACTTGCTGCCAGCCTTGTCATATCACGGAACCCTCCTCCCGACAACCCAAGAAACTTGCGGGCCCGTATGCCGGCGGTGTTCATTAACGCAACGGACAACAGCTGAGGCACGTGGCTCAAGATGGAAACCGCGACATCATGTTTTCCCGGATCCATCAAGACAACTCTTGCTCCGATAGCTTTCAAGAAGCTTCGCAAACGATGTATCTGTGAACCTTTTGTGCCGGGTGCCGGCGACAGCACCCACGCTGCGTGACGAAACAGATCCGGCTCAGCTCCCGCAATTCCGGACTGCTCCTTTCCCGCCATTGGGTGCCCACCGATAAAGTTGCCTGCAAATTCCCGTTTCGCTTTTTTCAGAATTGCAGATTTGACACTCCCGGTGTCCGTAACGATGGCCCCGGGCGGACAATACCGTGCAATTTTGGACATCAGTTTAAGAATTGCTGAAACAGGAGTGCAAACCACAATCAGGTCCGCCGAGCTGACACTGTTGCGCAGATTTCGTTCGGAATGGTCTATTGCCCCCTTTTTGCGGGCCGATTTCAGCACTGCCGGTTTGTCTACGCCAACGATGACCGTGGAGGGGAACGTACGTTTGATAGCCAGCCCGAGAGAGCCGCCAATCAGGCCAACCCCAACAATGGTGATACGTTTGAAGGGAGCGCTCAAGGATCTATGCGATACGCCGGCCAATTGCTTCCGCGATGAGGCGGACTTCTTTCATCATCTGCGAGAACTGTTCCGGGAACAAAGATTGAGCCCCGTCAGATTTTGCGTGGTCGGGGTCGTTGTGAACTTCGACGAGGATCCCGTCAGCTCCGGCCGCCACCGCCGCCCTCGCCATGGGTATCACCTTGTCCCGAATTCCAATCGCATGAGACGGATCAGCCACGATCGGCAAATGACTCTTTTTCTTCACGACCGGAATGGCCCCGATGTCCATGGTGTTCCGTGTCGCCGTTTCAAATGTCCGAATTCCCCGCTCGCAGAGGATAACCTGATGATTGCCTCCTGAAAGCACATATTCGGCCGACATGAGCCATTCTTCGATGGTGGCGGACATCCCGCGCTTGAGCAAAACCGGTTTCGAAGCTTTCCCCAGGTCCTTCAAGAAGGTGAAATTCTGCATGTTTCGTGCGCCGACCTGAAGGATGTCGGCATATTTCTCCACCAGTGCGATCTGGCTTTTGTCCATCACTTCTGTGATGACTTTGAGTTTATACTTGTCTGCTGCAGCCCGAAGGAACCTGAGCCCCTCTTCACCCAACCCCTGAAACGAATATGGCGATGTGCGGGGCTTGAAGGCGCCACCACGCAGGATCCTCGCTCCCGCTTCCGAAACGCTTTTGGCCACCGCGAACATTTGTTCCTCGCTCTCGACCGCACACGGGCCGGCCATGACCACAACTTCCGGACCGCCAAACTTCACTCCTCCAACATCGAACACCGAACCTTCGCGCTTGAAAGCACGACTTGCCAGCTTGTAAGGCTCTGTGATGCGCACGACTTCTGAAACGCCAGGCAAAAGCTCGATTTGCCGGTGGTCAAACTCAGGATGGACTCCGATAGCCCCCAGCACCGTGTGCTGAACGCCGGTGGAACGATGCACGTCGAACCCGTGCTCGTTCAGAACCCTGATGATTTCTTCAATTTGCTTTTCCGACGCGCCAGTTTCAGTGACGATAACCATATGAAAGCGAGAAGTTGATCAATGATTGTTGATTCAAGTACTCAACTTGACCGTCTCTAAAAGTCGTTAAAACGACTATACTCATGGGGGGTGTTGCTTTCATAACCCACGACTTACCTGCCCGCAGAAGGCGGGAGTCGTGGGTTATTCACCTACAAGTTGAAATATAAACCGTTTTAACGGTTTCTACATCACGAACCGGTCAACTTAGTCAAGTACTTTGTTTGAACCTGCCCTGTCTAGCTGTACCGATCGAGCTTGAATTTTTCTCCCAGGTAGAGCTTCCGAGCCTCAGGGTCGTTTGCCAGAAAATCCGCCGTCCCGGATTTGAGAATTCTCCCCTCAAACAGCAGGTACGAACGGTCGGTGATGGAGAGTGTCTCATGGACGTTGTGGTCCGTAATCAGGACCCCGATTTTTTTTTCCTTCAGCTTTATGACGATTTTCATTAATTCTTCGACGGCGATGGGGTCTATTCCTGCGAACGGCTCGTCGAGGAGCATGAACTGAGGGTCGAGTGCAAGCGCCCTTGCAATTTCGGTACGACGGCGTTCGCCGCCGGACAAGACATAACCGGGGCTTTTTGCCACATGCGTCAGCCCAAAATCTTCCAGAAGGCGGTCGCACTTTTCATCCTGTTCCTTTGTCGAAAGGCTCGTCATTTCCAGAACGGCTCTCAGGTTATCGCGGACGCTCAGTCGCCGGAACACCGAAGCCTCCTGCGACAAATACCCGATCCCCATCTGCGCCCGCCGATACATTGGCTGGTTCGTGATTTCCGACTTGTCAAAAAAAACTTTCCCATCGTTCGGGCGAACCATCCCCACAATCATGTAGAACGTCGTCGTCTTTCCTGCCCCGTTCGGACCGAGAAGTCCGACGATTTCATTCTGTTTGACCTCAATGCTCACATTGTTCACAACCGTGCGTTTTTTGTATCGCTTCACCAGACCTTCAGAGCTCAGAACTCGGAGTTCCCCATCGGGCGTGAGCAACGGGGCGGACACTTTAGATTTTCTTCGGACCGGTCTTTTACGGGATTTCTTATTCATAGCGCTCGTTGACAATTCTTAGCTGCCTCCGACGCGGTCGCACATCAAACCACCGAAAACCGTCGAGGTTGAACTCTTGTTCCTTCTCTGCTATCATTTTTTCCGGAAAATACTGTCCCTGGACGCCTCCGACAACTTTAATGCGGTCGACTTTGCCGTCCAGGAATTCGATAAGGATCCTGTCCCCGCTCGACTTGTTCGCTCCGTTCGGCCGTTTTGTTTCGAACAGGTAGTAGAGACTTGTGGCGTTGCGCTCAACATCCACTTGTGCGAGTTTGTTTCCGGAAAAATACATCGTGAGCACTCTCCCCGTCAACTGGTCAAACCGGTTCCTGTGTGAGGAATCCGCTTGAGACACCACCATGGCTCTTCCCTTTACATAAACCGAGCTTAATCGATTGTTGGCCAGCCGGACAACAATGGAATCGCCCGTGACCTGATTCACCGATTCCCAGATCACCGGCTGCTGCTGCAAAACGATCATATCCTTTCGGATAAAATATGTTGCAACACCGCATCTGGCGGAAAAATCGCCCCTTGCCATCGAGACGCTGTCCTCCGCGATCAATCGCTGCGTCGAATCCCGAAACGACCTCATCATCTTTCCCACCACGAGAAAAGTGTCGATGATTCCGCTCGCGGTCGTATCAATCTGCATCATGCGGGGATTCTTCGGAACCTCCGTATAATTTCCCTGGTCATAGTGAAGAAGGGAATCGCCGAACACGGTGACGGCGTTTTGTGAATTTACGACAACAACGTTCCCCGTTGCAATCGCTTTTTGCTCGCTTTCGACATAGTAAAGGAATTGACAGGTCAATATCGAAGTCGCATCGACAAGTTTCACGTCATCCCGGAAAAACGAACGCTTGTCGTCGACAAAATGCTCGCCATAACGGGATGTCAGAATCGTTTTCCCTTTTTCCAGCCGAACATTCCTTCTCATTTCAGCTCGCCGCTCGTTGGCAAAGTAGGTACCTTCGGGAGCTGTGATGGTGGTGCTGTCGCGTACAATGCGGACCCTTCCGTACAAATCAACCTTGTTCTGATTCATGAACCGGGTAGCCCTGTCGCACCAGACGCGTACCTGTTCGCCTGTGGCAGTCGTTTGAATGAAATGAACATTTCCGATAAGCTCCCGGACTTCTTCACCGTTCACCTCACTTCTTTTCAATTCGTTGGCCGATTTCAAGTCGATCACCTTGCTTCCCTGCGCATTCACACCGCAAACGAAGAAGGCTGCGGAGAGGACAATGTTGCCGATGTGTCTGTTGCAGCAACGCACTAATCAGTCTTGGCCTGTCCGGTCGCCCGAAAGATTCTATAGTTCTTCAAGTTTTGTTCGGACTCGAAGCCATGCCCTTGCAAGCGCTCTTTCGGAGTAGCGATTTGCACAAATTCCGGAGTGTGAATGAGCGCCCGTCGGTTATCCCAGAAGAGTCTTTGCGTTTTCAGGGTCGTTTGGTCGTTTGACGTCACCACAACGTTGCGTAAGGCCTCCAGGTTATTGGTATACTCATCCACTTTCCCTTCCTCGCTCGTCAACACCGAAGTTTGCTTGCCTTGTTCATCGAAAAAGTATACCACCACTCCTTCAGTCAGGAGTGTGGTGCGTTTGTCGTCATAGGTCCGGAGATAACCTGCGTTAATCAAGGCCTTTATTTTGCCGGAATCCGAAATGATGATGTCGCTTTTCCAGCTTTCTTGAGAAGGCAGGGTACTGCTGTCCAGGGCGGGAAGAACGGCGGGTTTTATTTTTTCTTCGCAACCCGGAAATGTCAGAACGGCCCCCCACAGCAACACCCAAAACATCCTCATCCCGTCGACTCTCCCCCCAAACCCGCCTTCACGAGATCATGCAGGTGAACGACGCCGACGGGTCGATGGCCTCCGTCGACCACCACAAGCTGGGTAATGTTAAAGTTCTCCATTTCCTCAAGTGCGGCGGCAGCGAGAATATCCGGCCGGATTGTCTTGGGGTTCCGATTCATTGCCTGCGCGGCGGTCAAATTCGCGACGTTCGTTGTTTTCTGGAGAAGGCGGCGAAGATCGCCGTCTGTAATGATCCCGACAAGTTTTTCGCCGCCATCCACGACACATGTTGCCCCCAATCGCTTCCTTGTCATCTGCATGATGGCCTCCGAAAGCGGAACGGTGTCTTTCACCTTGGGCACCGCGTCACCCGAAGCCATGATTTCTTCCACTTTCAAGAACAGACGTTTGCCCAGATTGCCACCGGGATGAAACATTGCAAAATCCTCTTCCGTGAAATTGCGTTTATGCAGGAGCGCGATGGCGAGCGCGTCTCCCATGGCGAGCGTGGCCGTTGTCGATGCTGTCGGGGCAAGGTCATGCGGACAGGCTTCTTCCCTGACGCTGATATCCAGCACGATGTCGCTTTGCTTGGCGAGGTGTGAAGCGACATTCCCGACCAAGGAAATGATCTTGACACCCAGCCGTTTGAACATCGGAAGCAGCTCTCGAATCTCTTCCGTGTCTCCGCTCTTGGAGATGCAAACAACAACGTCTTCCCCCCGGACCATCCCCAGGTCACCGTGCACGGCATCTGTCGGATGGAGGAAAATAGACGCTGTGCCCGTCGAATTCAGGGTCGCGACGATCTTCCGGGCCACAAGCCCCGACTTGCCCATACCGGTGACAATGACGCGCCCCTTGCAACCGTAAATCGTGTTGACGGCGGTCGCAAAACTCTCACTAATCTTTGCGACAAGAGCAGCAACGGCCTCTGCTTCAATTCGAATGACTTCTTTTCCCCTCTCGATGGATGAGTCCATATTAAGACTTTGAAAACACTCTGGTGATGAAAGATGTTTTTTTCGTCTCCTCAAGAACGATTCTATCTCTGAGGTGGATCTTGGTTCGAATATCATTGTAGCTGGCAAAAGCTTTCGAAAAATCTGCGTCCGAAAAACTGGAGATCTCAGAAAACAGCCGGTTGTAATCAAGGGCCCTCTTGGGATCACGGATATTCTTATGAATCATCAACTCGTTGTAGATGTTCGTCACAGGAATCGGGTGGTTCACGCCCGATGATGGATCGTTCACCCAGAGACGTCTGTCACGGGGACAAATAGCGAGAATCAGCAGAGAGCCGTTGCGGGTTTTCATCGCGACTTCCCGGATACCCTGGCGGCAAATCGGACACGGCAAAGACGGCAGCCACGTTGAGTAAGTCCACCGGCTCAACTCCTCTCCATGGTCACCGGATGCCGCTGGATGGAGGTTGACAATCTCATATTCCAACTGATTTCCCAGTCGTTCTCGAATGGTCACCGAGATTTCGTTCGTCGTGGTTTTCACAACTCCGTATGCCAGCACCTGTGGCAGAGGTGATTCATTGTCGATTCGTTCTCCAAGCGCTGCAAGAATGAAGTTTCCTTCCCCGCGTCGCCCTTGTCCTGCGACCTTCCACAAGGTCACCAAGCTTCGATACTCGTCGTAACCAGGACGATCTCCTGGGAGCAACCACAACAGCAATTCTCGTTCACGGTTATTCAACTCACGCGGATATTGACCGTTATGCGCCATGAGACTTCACCTTCAGGATCAAGTCAACCACCTCTCTCACCGCTCCCTCCCCGCCTTTGCGCTTGCACAGGTAGTCTACCGACTTCCTGACCGAAGCGACAGCATCTGCGGGGGCGGCGGAAAAGGCCGCGAGCTTGAGCACCGGAAGATCCGGTTCGTCATCTCCAATATACGCCACCTGATCGTCCTTGAGATTCAACTTTTTCTTGATCTGGTTGTACGCCTCAAGCTTGTTTTCCAGGTTTTGATAGACTTCCTGAATTCCAAGCTCCTGGGCTCTTCGTTGAACCAGCTTCGAAACCCTGCCGGTGATGATGCCCACCGCCACTCCTGCACGTTGCAACCGAACGACACCGTAGCCATCCTGGATGTTAAATTTCTTCATTTCATCACCCGATTCCGTAAAATAGACACCGCCGTCGGTCATAACGCCATCGACATCCAGCAGCAAGAGTTTTATGTTCTTGAGTTTCGACTGTGAAATCGATTTCTGTGCCATGTCCTTCAGTGAACCATCTGTCTGACGGCCGAGTCAATCGCAACCACCTGTTTCAACAAATCCTCAAGGAGGTCGAGCTTCAACTGACTTGCGGAATCGCTCAACGCCTTCGCAGGGTTGGGATGTGTTTCCACGAAAAGAGCATCGCAGCCGGCAGCCACACCAGCCCGTGCGATCGGAAAGATAAACTCCGGTTGACCACCGCTCCTCGAATTTTCGCCGCCCGGCACTTGGACAGAATGGGTTGCGTCCAGGACGACCGGATAACCTGTTTGGCGCATGATGGATAGCGAGCGCATATCGACCACGAGATTATTGTAACCGAATGTTGTCCCCCGCTCTGTCAGGAGGATGTTCTTGTTCCCCGTTGATTCAACCTTTTCAGCTGCAAAACGCATGTCGGCAGGTGCCAGGAATTGGCCTTTTTTGATATTCACCGCTTTCCCCGTTTTTCCGGCTGCGACGAGAAGCTCCGTTTGTCTGCAAAGAAAAGCCGGAATCTGCAGCACGTCTGCAACCTCTGCGGCAACAGAAGCCTCTTCAGGCCAGTGGATGTCGGTGAGAAGTGGAGCGCCCGTTTCGCGTTTGACCTCGGCGAGGATGGCCAAAGCCTGGTCTCGCCCGATACTCGAGAAAGAGCTCTTGCTCGTACGGTTCGCTTTTTTGTATGAAGCCTTGAAAATGAACGGCACGTTGTACTTTTGGGCTATCCGTTGAATCGACGCCGCAGTCTTGAGAACCATGTCGCGGTTTTCAACAACGCAAGGTCCGGCTATGAGAACAAGCGGAGAACCTCCGCCGACAGTCACTGTGCCGATTTTTATTTTTTTCAGGGTGGAAGCCACGGGAGCAGGAAGCAGGGAAAAATTTTTCTTCAACATACAAAAAATTGCTTCAACATTCAAAGAAAGCGAAATCCTTGCTTCTCCGCCGTTATTGCTGTATTTTAATGCCGAATACCGCAGAATGACTGTCCGCGCGTACGCAAAAATCAATCTTGGCCTTCGTATCCTCCGGAAGCGACCCGACGGTTATCACGATATCGAAACCATCTTCCACGAGATCGACAGCTATGATACGATCGAACTCGCGAGGACAGCCGGCGATATCACCCTCCAATCAAATTCCGCGACACTTCCAACCGATTCGGCAAACCTGTGCGTGAAGGCTGCACAGCTTCTCCAGGACATCTCCCATGTGAAGGAAGGTGTAAGAATTTCGCTGACGAAGAACATCCCTGTGGGGGCAGGGTTAGGAGGGGGAAGCTCGGATGCCGCCGCCACGCTGAAAGGACTGGTCAAGTTGTGGGGGCTTGCCCTTCGAAATCACGAACTCAAAAAAATTGCCCTGAATCTGGGCTCCGACGTCCCGTTTTTCCTTGAAGGCGGTACTGCCTTTGCGACCAGCCGGGGAGACGATCTGGAGCATTTCCCTTTTGAACTGCCGTATTGGATTCTCGTCGCAACACCGCCTGTTCAAGTTTCCACAAGTTGGGCATACTCGCAAGTCCGACCGAATACATCGAAGGGCGGACTTCGCGCTGTTGTGGGTGACACAAAAATGCTTTTCGAGTTGTTGACCAACGACCTTGAAGCGGTCGTCTTCAAAGCATATCCTGAAGTGAGCAACCTGAAAAGGGTCATGTACGACCTTGGGGCAGAGTCTGCCCTCATGAGCGGCAGCGGCTCCTCCGTGTTTGGCCTCTTTCAAGAAGAAGACTCAGCCAACATTGCAGCATTGAAGTTGTCAAAATCCTACGACACATCTTTAACCCCGCCCTCCTTCAAACCCGCACCGCCCACTGCGTCAGGGAAAACTTGAGAACTCTCTCCTTCTCGACGTTTCTTTGCCTGTTTTTCCTTGCATCGGTCGGCCGCTTCACGATGAAGGCCCAGGATCAGCCTCGTTCGGATTCGCTTTTCACGCCCAAGGATTCCTTGATCGCCTATGACACGTTAAAAATCCGGTTCATCCCCGCAATGGGTAGCCTGGTGGGATCCATTGACTCGACGGGCATGTTTCACCGCTCCCAATTCATGTGGACGGACGCAAGGTATCTCGGCGACCTGTTGTGGCGGGCTCCCGGATTTTTCTTTCGGGAACTGGGAGAGGCGGGAAAACCAAACCAGCTAAATGCATTCGGGATTGAGAATGCCGGAATCGCCATACTCCTTGACGGAAGACCGATGAACGACCCTGTCACGGGAACTTATAATCTCTACGAAATCCCGCTTGAGTTCATTGAGCAAGTGGAGATTCTTGACAGGTCAGACGGCATTTTGTTTGGCGGAGGAACTACCAAGGCTGCTTTGAACTTTGTCACACGGCAGTACAATGCCATAAGACCCATGACAAAAATCCGTTATGTCCAGGCTTCACCGGAGAATATTCTCACGGACGGCTTGTTCACGCAGAACCTCGCACGAGCGGCGAACCTCACACTCGGCTTTCAACGGCATGTGAGCAATGGCCGTTACCGCAATGCGTCGCTCGATAGCTGGAATGTCCGTGCCCGAGTTCGTTACAACGTATCCGACAGGTTTAACATTTCTCTTATGGAGTTTTACACAAAAACCATCAACGGGATGAACGGCGGTGTTGACCTCAGTGCTCCGACGCCGGTGTTCGACAATGTTTCGGCGACTGTCAAAGATACAGCTTCAGAGAGGGTGAAACGGCACGACGTGACACTCTCCATGATTGGCCGGCTGTTCGAAGATTCACTTTCTACCACGCGGCTGTCTCTGTATTATTCTTCCCTGGAGAGCGAGTATAACGAAGAGTCGGCGTCATACCAAAATGCGAGGACTTCTTTCTTCAGGGGAATCCGGTTTTCGCAGACGTTCGACCGTGGTAACGTCTTTCTGGGGTTTGACGTTCAGGAGATTCATATCGATTCAAGCCGCTATGTTACCGGACGCTATGAGCCAATGAGTGCCTTCTTCGGAAAAATCAGAAAAAGTCTCTGGAATCTGCTGACACCGTCCTTCTTTGCGAGGTTTGAGAGTCGCCGGAGTAAGCCTTTCCTGTCAATCGGGTCTGATGTAGAACTGACACTCGGACAGAGCATTTCATTTTTCGCAGGTGTAAGGCTGTCAGGACCTATAGAATCCAAGCCTGTCGAACTCACTTCTTCCGATAGCTCAATTCTGCAGTTGGGCAGTGTTTCACGAGAAAAGCACGAATTCGTCGAAGGGGGACTGCGTTTTTCTCCTGACGAATCCTTCACCTTTTCTCTAACAGGTTTCCGCAGAATCACGAAGGAGGCACTCGTTTACAGGTTTTCGGGACCGGCTCCCAATTATCCCAACATCTCTATCTTCAACATTTCCGAAGCTAAATCGGAAGGAGTTGCAGGGAGTGCGTCGCTTCGCTGGGGCAACATTGAGGCGTACGGTGTGCTTACTTATCTGCGTTACACAGAAGGAGATACAGTAAAAACCTTGATTCCACAGGTTGTCCTGTCGAGCGAATTGGCGTACCGGGATAAATTTTTCAACGATGCGCTCGATGCGCGCTTCGGAATCCGCTCGAGATTCATGAGCCAACACTGGGGAAAAGAATACGTCCCGCGTCAAGGCCTGTTCGTGGAAAATATCCGGACGCAGCCGGGTCAGTTCTCAACGATGGATCTTTTTGCCGTTTTGCACATCGGGGACGCCTTCATCTCGGTGACGTGGGAAAACCTCCTGAACGCAAACTACTTCATCACCCCTGTGTATCCCATGCCCGGCAGGAACTTCAAACTGGGTGTCAACTGGGTCTTCGTCGACTGACCGTTGAGCAAGGTGGTTTCCATATTCGGAAGCTCGCATCCTGTAGAAGCTCATGCGGACTACAGGGTCGCCTACGAAATCGGAGCTGAATTAGGCCGTTCGGGTTTCAAGATTTGTAACGGAGGATATGGCGGCATCATGGCAGCCTCAGCAAGAGGCGCCAAGGAGGCCGGTGCATCAACCATCGGCGTCACGACCGATTTCTATAAAAGCAGGGCAAATCCCTGGATCGACAAGGAAATCAAGCTGCCGACTCCGATGGACCGGCTTTTGATGCTCGTCGAGCTCGGCGAAGCATATGTTGTCCTGAAAGGCGGGACGGGGACCTTGCTCGAACTGGCGTGCGTGTGGGAATTCATCAACAAGAACGTCGTGAAGGAAAAACTTATTGTGGTATTCGGGGATTTTTGGACACCCGTGATCGGAGCTTTAAGGAAGCAGGGCCTTGAAGAAGGGATTGGCGACGTGACGCGCTTCGTCCAGCGCATAGACACGCCCCAGGAATGCGCCCGGGTTCTCCTGGAAAAACTTGGTTCTCTCACTGGGAAGCTATTGCCCGGTCGATAGCGTGCAACATTTGTTGCGCTGAGCGGTCCCAACTGAAGGATCGTGCCCACCGCGCCGCTTCCTTGCTCATTTTTTCCTGGAGTTTCCTATCGCCCAGGAGTGCAAGGATTTTCTGACTCAGCTCCGGGATGTTTCCGTATTCAAACAGCCATCCCGTCCTGCCGTTGAGCACCGAATCCCGTAATCCCGGAACATTGCTTGCAATCACCGGCACCCCGCACGCATTCGCCTCGACCACGGTCAATCCCCAGCCCTCTTTGATCGACGTATTGACCACAAGGTGCATCTGATTGAGCATTCGCACTTTGTCCTCATCAGAAACCATTCCTGCAAACCGCACAGAGTTCTCCATGCCCAGCTGTTTACTCAGTGCTTCGAGCTCGGGTCGTGCATCGCCATCCCCGAGGATCCAGAGCCTGGCCTTGGGCATCGATTCTCTGACGAGCTTGAACGCCTGAATGAGATGGTCGATGCTCTTGTATCGCTTGAGCCTTCCTAAGTACCCGACGAGGGGAGCCCGGCCTTTTTTGATCCTGAGCTGTCTGTAGAGTCTCGAATCGATGGCATTTTGTACAAGCGAGATGTTGGCCGCATCAAATCCCTGATGCACCATCTCTTGTTTTGTGCTCTCAGATACGACGGCCATGGGTGTTTTTCGGTACACCTGGAAAGCAAACTTCTCAGAAAGATGCACATAAAGGGCCGCAGGTATCGAAGCCTCACGGAAAATACTCTTTCCAAACCAATGGTGCACAATCCCAATCAACGGTCCGCGAACGAACCTCGGAGTATAGAAGGGAATCTTGTTGATGTCGTCCACGACAACATCGAATCCCTCATTCCTGAACTGAGAGCGGTACCGGTAGGGCACAATGAGGTTAAAGTAATTCCTTCCACCTTCCCGAACCACCCGAATACCGTCGATCCATTCTTCCGGCTTTGCTCCCGGAAAGGAGGAACAAAAGAGAGTGACCGAATGGCCTTGCCCGGCCACGCGTTTGAAAATCTCGTGGAGATGGACTTCGGCGCCGCCACCCAGAGGATTCCTGATATCTTGCCAATTGAGGACGAGTATATTCAATCGAGTGAAATTATTTTCGGCCGACGACGCCGATCGAGATGCCCGTAAAGTGCGGGAAAACGGTGGTTCTCAGCGAGGATCGTATTCTTGTCCTGAACGAGCTGAGCGTTGAGTTGAGGCGTGGATACAACGGAAGGACCACGCCCGCCTTCTTGGCGGCCTCGCGCAAAGCCCTGTAAAAGAAGCTCGGATACATCCACTCGCCATAAGAATGGACCGGCGTCAGACCCTGCGCTTGAACGAGACGGCGAAGCTCACCCATGGAAAACGAACGCTCCCACCCCGCAAACCATTTGTCCAAAGCCATGAGAACATGTTTTGCAAGAGTGTAGGCATGATAGCGCTGGGGAACATCCACGAGAAGAAATCCCCCCTTTTTCAAGACGCGTACGTTCTCCTGAAGCAACAACTCTGCCCGTGGTTTCCGAAAATGTTCGAGGAGCCCCTGGTGAAAAACGATGTCAAACGTTTCATCCGGAAATGGGAGGCAGAACGCGTCTCCGCCAAGGATGGCCACTTCAACATATTGTTCCAGCGCCAGGTTTTTGAGAATACGGAGGGACTGCGGTGAATAATCGAGTTGAACAACTTCGGCGCCGTGCTGCACTAACTGAAAACTGTCTCTGCCCGTTCCTGCGCCAATCTCGAGGATTCTTTTTCCGTGAAGATCTGTCACCGCAAGGAGGTTGCGGAGGATCCTGTCGGCGTTTGAGTAAACCTCAGCGACCTCTTTCTTGTCTTGCCAAAACGACTCCCAATGTGCGAGCCTTGACTCTTTCACCCACCTACTTCCCCTTTGCCGGTTTCGAATCCTGGGGCACGACGGGAGTCGCCGCAGACATGGCCCTGCGCACTTCGATCTGGGATTTCAACTGAGAAATCACCTGGTCAATCCCCTGTTGATTGTATGCGGTTTTCAAAACGGAGAGTAGGTTTTCGGCATTCTCGTACTGCTCGAGATCAAGATAGGTGTAGAACATCAAAACATAAGGATTCGATTGAGACAAAGGCTCGTTGACACCGCGATCTATAAGAGACTTCAGGTCGGAAACAATTTCCAATGAAAGCTGGCGCGACGCCTCTTTCCTGCCTGCCATGCCGTAATTGGCTGCAAGCCTCATCTTTGTGATGTGGTCGAGTTTATGGATTTTTCGGGGCATCATTTCTTCCATGCGATCGAGCACACTCGCAGCCTTATCCTGTTGATTGAGCACCGTACCATAGTAGACGGCCAGCGAGATGAACACGCTGCGATAATTCGTCATCAACCGGCGTACATCTTCGTCGAAATATACGGTGCTATCCTTCAGTCCGCGCCAGCGGAAACCCGATTTCGGTGTTTTGGATGGCTCCGTCACATTGCCAAAGAGGTGAGAGGCCATCTTCGGTTCGTTCAGCGTTTGTGAAAAATCCTGACCTTTCTTGAGCGTCAGTTTAAGGGCGAGCCCCTGCATTTCAAGATACTCATGCAGTCCGATCATCCCGTCCCGCGACACGGTCATCGCAAAGAAAATGGGCCGTCTCCACGCCGACGTTCTCACGATGTCATACACCATGATGTCCTGCACCCGTATGGCCTTGATATTTTGAAACTCCATCGTATGCGGCATGTAGAAAGACAGCACACCGCGTTTGGTGATCGAAGTGTCAAGTTGGACCCTGCTTCCCTCGACCGAGTATTCCTGTATAATATCACCCGGGACAGGAAGCTCCATAACGCGAGGCTCAAACTTTGCAACAGACAGATCGTCGATCTCACTGTCAGGGATGCTGATGGGAACTTTCTTCGACCCGTACGGCTGCTCGTTTTTCAACTGTTTAATGTACCAATTCGTGTTGAGCAAGCTGAGGTTCGCAATGCGAACATCCCGTCGAACGCCCTCGACGTCCTGAAGATACCAGAGCGGAAACGTATCGTTGTCGCCGTTTGTAAAGAGTATAGCGTCGGGCTCGCAACTCTGCAAAAGGTTATACGAATAGTCCCACGCCACATAGTTGCCTCTGCGGTCACCTTCGTGGAAGTTCACCCGGGCCATGTTGCCGGGAACAAACAAGAACGCCAATGCGAGGACACTATAACCAACAACGGGCTTCGCATCTCCATTGAAAAACTCATCTTTCAGAGTATCGATCAACCCAACGAGGCCAACCCCGATCCAGAGCGAGAAGACGTAAAACGAGCCCACGTAAAAGTAGTCACGTTCCCTAGGTTGGGGGTTTTGCATGTTGAAATACAAGACAAGGACAACACCCATGATGAGAAACAAAGCCGTACACACCAAGGCCATTTTGGCGTCCTTGCGCCAGTGGTAAACAAGCCCAAACAAACCTATGAACAACGGGATGCCATAGAGTTTTTTCCAATCAACACCAGCTTCTTTCCAGTCCCCTTCGCTCCCCACGTAATTCCAGCCGAAGTACCTAATATACATGTGATACACCTGGTACCGCAAGAAATAATCCCAATCGCTGGAATATTGCTGGGCAATGGCTCTTTTCTCCGGCTCGTTATCCCAGCGTCTTTGAAGCAAAGGCGCACTTCCATACTGCTCGCGGTTCAAGTAGGAAACGAGACGCTCCGTAGTGCTGGGATCATTTTCATTCATGGGCGGGTGAGCGTTTGCCCGTATGAACACCGTGATGTAGGTGGAATAGCCGAGGATGATGAAAAGGAACGCCAGGAGGGAAACATTCAGAATCCGCTTTTTCATCTTCGTCGAGTACCAAATACCGACGAGGGCGCCGCCGATCGCCAGAAACGGGATCACGGGGAAAATATCAGACCGTATGCCGTGAAACTCCCCGTCCAGGAGCGACGGGAATTCCTTTACAACGCCCGGATAGACAGCACCAAACACAATCACCGAAATGATTCCAAAAAGAAAAGCCGACCGCTCAAAAAAGTTCTTTGCAAACGTGTAGTAGAGAACCCCAAGGACAACGAGAAATCCAAAGAGGATGGGGAGAACCTTCGAAACCTCAGCGGTTGTGGGTTCCTGAGGAAGCACACTCGATGCAATGGAAAGCAGAACTGCAAGTCCCGTCGCAAGAGCGACCATCCCAAACACCGTTGAGAAAACGAAGGAGGCCAGTTTGACCTCGTGAAAACGGAAATACACGATCAGCATGACACAATAGAGAGTCAGGATCGCAAGGAGATGGATACCGACAGCCAGACCTATGAGGTAGGCGATGAAAAGCAAATAGACGTCGCTACGACCCCAGCCGGCCCGGTCATACCATCGAAGCGCAAGCCAGAGGATCCCGCTGACAAAGAGCATGCTCAATCCGTAGACCTCAGCCTCGACCGCGTTAAACCAGAATGTCTTGCTGAAGGTAAGAGACAAAGCCCCGATCCATGCGCTTCCATAGATAATAACCTTGTCATAGGTGGAGGAGGGTGTTCCCCGCCAATCGGTGATGAAACGGACGGTTGTAAGATACAGCACCACGCACGAGAGCGCGCTCCCGAGCGCCGAGATGACATGCATTCGAAGAGCGACATCGGCTACGAAGGGAACCATGGAGAACAAACGTGCAACCAAGAGGAACAAGGGCGCTCCTGGCGGGTGAGGAACCTGCATGGAAAACGCCGCGGCAACGAATTCGCCTACATCCCAGAAGACAACCGTCGGAGAGACCGTCCGGAGGTATGTCGCCATGGAGATCAAGAAAACGGAAAACGCTATAATTCTATTGAGTCTTTTGGAATCCATTGTTCCCTCTGCAAGTGAATCCTGCAAAAACCGCTCCAGAGACAAAAAAAGGCGGTTTGAATGTATACCGAAATGACTTGAACTGCAAGGAATTTATGCCGCAGCCGAACTGATCGCTCGTGCCTTCAGAAAAGAAGAACAAATTTCATCGCATAACAGATAACCTTTGGAAGTCAATTTCAGTCGAGGCCCGACGAACTTCGCAAGTTTCTCTTCAACAAGTTCCGCGATGATCTGTGAAAAGCTCGTGAGAAACTCCAGGCGATATTTTCTTGTGAGCTCCGTCGTGTCGATGCCGTCTCCCCGCAAACCCAGAAAGATCTCTTCCTCAATGAGCTGTTCAGAGCTCAGGTGTTCCTCGCCGGAAACAGGAAGCACGTCATGCTCCAGGCGTTGCGAATACTCGACCACGTTCGACACATTCCACCATCGTCGTGCATCCCAGAATGAATGCGCAGAAGGCCCGAAGCCAAGATAGTGATCGTGGTTCCAGTAGCCGCTGTTGTGCTGAGACCGAAAACCGGGTTTGGAAAAATTCGAGACTTCATACTGCTCATACCCATGTGCTGACAGGAACTCCATGGTAAATTCGTACAGTTCGGCGTCCTGTTCTCCCGGCAACGGCGCAATTTGCTTTGACTCGACCATCCGAGCGAGAGCTGTATTCGGCTCGACAATGAGACTGTAGCATGAGATGTGGTCGGGGTCGAGTTCCATAGCCTGTTTCAGGTTCGATTCCCATCTCCGGAGCGACTGATTCGGCAGGGAGAATATCAGGTCGATACTCAGATTCTCAAAGCCGGCTTTGCGGGCGCTCTTGAGAGCATCCTTCGCCTGAGTGGCAGAGTGAATCCGCGTAAGAAACTTCAGGTCGTCATCGTGAAACGATTGAACGCCGAAGCTGATTCTGTTCA
>JANOGR010000293.1:0-8954 GCA_031406095.1 Ignavibacteriales bacterium | reverse complement strand
CGGAAATTGTAAAGAAGCCACCCGTCGATTTTTTCCCGTCGCAGCGCGTCCTGGATATTTTTTACGGTTTCAGGGGTCATAGCATTTCTCATCGATGAACGGAATCAGTGATTTTTCAATGTGCTGCCTGAAAAGCAAGCTCAAATTATGCTTTCGGTTGCCGAAATTCAAGGGAGGAAAACGGGTTCGTTAAAGGAAGAGTACGAGCGAGAGTCCGATTTTCAATCGGACAATCAGGAGGATCACTTTGGGCTTACAGAATGTCTCCAAACCGTCAAGAGGTTCGGGTGGCTCTACTTCCCAACGAGTTCCAGCTCTTGCGGAACTGAAGCTTTAGGATTGTGTACGTTCTTTTTCCGCTGGAACTGGCGTTCCATCTCACGGTCAACCACTTGTTCCTCTTCGACATCGGGATAGGTGTAGATTTCGTACTTGTAATTGCGAAGAATCAGGTCGTTTCCATTCCTCCCGAGCACATATTGGGGCAGCAACGGGATCTTGCCTCCACCGCCCGGCGCATCGATGACAAAATACGGAATAGCGAGCCCCGACGTATGTCCGCGGAGCTTATCCATGATCTCAAGCCCGACGCGAACGGGTGTGCGGAAATGGTTCGTGCCTTTCGTCGTATCCGCCTGGTAAATGTAATAAGGCCTGACGCGCATTTTCAGCAGCTTGCGGTGGAGCTCCAGCATCACATCTGGATTGTCGTTGACGCCTTTCATGAGAACTGCCTGGTTGCCAACAGGGCATCCTGCGTCGGCCAACATGGCGCAGGCTTTTTCTGCCTCCGCTGTGCATTCCCACGGATGGTTGAAATGCGTGTTCACATAAACCGGATGGTACTTCTTCACCATCCTGCAAAATTTCTCCGTTATCCTCTGCGGTAGCACGCATGGCATTTTTGTCCCAAGGCGGATGATCTCTACGTGGGGAATCTTCCGAAGCCCTATGAGGATTCTTTCCAGCATGTAGTCAGTCAGCATGAGCGGATCACCGCCTGAAAGGACTACGTCGCGCACTTCCGGGTGCGCGGCAATATAGTCGAGGCCGCTCTGGATGTATTTCGGATTGATCTTTGAAGGGTCACTGACCTTGCGCTTTCGTGTGCAAAACCGGCAGTACATCGAACACTGGCTGGTGACGAGAAACAGGACGCGGTCGGGATACCGGTGCGTGATGCTCTGCACCGGACTGTACGCCTCTTCATTCAAAGGGTCTTCCGGAGAATTCTTGTCTTCCAGCTCGATGGCGTCTGGAACGCACTGGAGCCAGATGGGATCCCCGGGATGGCGAATGAGGCTCAGGTAATACGGATTGATACGAGTATGAAACAGATTGTTCAGCTTCTCGGCCATATCTTTTTCAAAGCCGAATCGCTCGATAAGACCTTTGGAACTGTCGACGCTCTGTCGGAGCATTTCTTGCCAGAGTTCCATGGGTTGCTAGTTCTCCTTGAGTCGTTTCGTGTAGATCACCAAATCATCGTCCACGGAGTAGTATTTCCTGATCCGGGCAGTCTCGTGATATTTCTGTTTTTCATAGAAGATGCGAGTGGGCTTGTATTTTGGCAGCGATGATGTCTCGACAACGATCAGCCTTCCCGCCATCGATTTCAAGGTCGCTTCACAATGGCCAAGGAGCTCTTGTCCGACTCCACGCCGTTGGACGCCGGGGTCGACGGCGATCCAGTAAAGATCAAAGGTACCCTCCGTCATCGGCGTCGATCCCACGCAGTAATATCCGCGAACAACATTTTCCTCGTCCACATACGTTCTCATGATGTAGTCTTTTTGTTCCGGCTCTTCAATGACAATTTCCATCAGCTCGACTGCGACGTCGATCTCATCCTTGCGGAACATCTCTGTGTCCGTGAGGATTTTTGTGAGCGGTTCGATGTCTTGTTTCTGGAATTCCCGGATGGGCATGTTATCATGCTATGAGGAGCCCGGCGAGCTATGGCGTTCTTTCCAACGCATATTCCACAATTCTGGCGATGGTGTCTTCAAACGACATTCCGTATGCACGTGCTGACCTGGCAAATCCGGCATCGTCCGAGATATCGGGGTTGGGGTTCACTTCAAGGATGTAGGGGCTTCCGCTTTTTGTCAAACGCATGTCGATGCGACCGTAGTCCCGTAAACCCATGAGCCGGTATGCTTTCATGGCCAGCTCTTTCACTTTTTTCTCCACCTCGGCTGGGATGTTCGCAGGACACACAACCCCCGTGCCTTCGTATTCCTCAGACCCTTTCATCCATTTTGCATTGTAGGTCACAATATGCGGACAATGACTCGGGAGCGTTGAGAAGTCGATCTCAGAAACTGGGAACACAATGGGCCTTCGGTTTCCGACGATTGCGACGTTCAACTCGCGGCCATCAATGTACTCTTCCACAAGGGCGGGTTGGTCGTAATTCTGAAAAATATGGCGCACTCGTTTTCGAAGGCCGGCCGGATTATCGACCACAGAAGATGCGTCGATTCCGGTGCTGGCATCTTCCCTCGAAGGTTTCACAATCATGGGGAAATCAAGTTCCAGGTCATCGATGTTCACATCGCTCGGGTGTTTAAAGACGAGGAACCTCGGTGTCGGCAGCTTGTGGTAACTGAGGATCTCCTTGGTTCGAACCTTGTTCAGGCAACTGCCGAGCGTAAAAGGCGACGCCCCGGTATAGGGAACGCCAAAAAGCTCAAACAACCCGGCGACGTGCATTTCATGGATGGAATCATTCCCGAGAGATTCGCATAAGTTGAACACGAGGTCCGGCTGTTTGTCCTGAAGAAAACTTACCAGCCGCTTGAAGTCTTCATTCACATTGAAGAGCGATGTGCGAAAGCCCTCCTTCTTTAACGCTTCTTCCACATGTTCGCGCTCCTGAAGCACGCCAACTTCCGACATATCCACGGCGCTTGAAGGAAGCGCTGAAATGACTTCAGCATGGCTCGAACTCGCCTCCAGCTGACCCGTCTCGGACACATACTTCCTCCCCTGCTGTGTTTCCACCGTCGGCTCGTTGAACACGACTGCTACATGGATCTTTTTCCTCATGTCATCCCCTATTTAATGGCGATGTAGATTTCGGCATCGTCAGGACGCTGCTTGTCATACACCTCAAAATCGGCCGTGAATGTCCGTTTGTACGAGCTTCCGTTCGAAAAATACTTCCAGATACCCTCCCATGTGTTCATGATCGCTCGAGGCATTTCGCCTTTCGCCGTGAAAACCAGATATTTTCCCGGAGGAATAATCTTGCCAACCATTCCCTGCGGAACGCGATCCAATGCTCTCACTTCAGAACACGCGGCGAGGGAATACAATCCCTTGTTGTCGCTCTCATAATCGGAGTAAAGTCCAAACGCGAAATGCGTGTTCGTCCTGTCCGGAATCCCGTCTTTTATCTCATCGAATTTTTTCCATGCCTCGGGTATTCTCGACTGAGCGGGCTGAGCTTCGATCTCGTTCGATGTCCTGATTTCGAGCCCGATAACTTTCGTTTCGTTTCTTTGGATGATCCGCGGATTCACAAACCTAACCCCTTTCTAAGATTGGAAAACGCCTCATGTCAATGAAACGAGGCCGTATCGTTGAATCGCAGATTCAAGGACGGAATTGATCATTCTATTATAGTCATACCCGGCTGCGCGGGCAGCTAAGGGAAAACAGGAATGCTCTTTCGGATTGGGCAAAATCCCGGGGAGGGGATTGACCTCGAGTATGTGAGGGCGGCCGGACGAGTCGAGCCTGACATCCATACGGCACCAATCCCGGCATCGGAGGACCTCAAACGACTTCTCGCACATCTCCCGGATTTCTTTTTCCAGGCTCTTTTCAATCGCTGCCGGACACTCATGAACGTCAATCGGATGCTCGGCTTGATCCCAGATCCATTTCGCTTCGTACGAATAAATCGGGCTCACACCTTTTGGCAAGGAATCAAATTTGATTTCTACGACCGGAAAGACTTGCAGGTTGCCGCGGTTGCCAACCATGGCAACAGTGAATTCCCTGCCTTCGAGGAATTGCTCCACGAGCGCAGGCTCGCTGTAGTTGTTCAAGACCTCCGCAACCTGAGCCTGGAGCTCTTTCGGAGTGCGAACAACGGAGGCACTGAAAATCCCTTTGCTTGAACCTTCGTGCAACGGCTTGACGATTGCCGGCAGCGGAACTTGCCGGGTTGAAAGATCTTTTAGGCCTTCGACGACGGAGAAAGCTGGATTCGCGATGCCGTGATAAGAGAGAATCTCCTTCGTTCGGGATTTGTCAAGACAAATGCCCAGCGTGACGGGGTCTGAACCTGTGTAGGGAATGTCTAGAAACTCGAGAATTGCGGGAATTTGGGCTTCGCGTGAAGGCCCTTTCAAGCCTTCAGCGATATTGAAGACGATATCGGGACGGACCGCAAGGAGCTTCTGATAAGCCTCCTCGTCGGCTTCGATGAGTGTGACCCTATGGTAGAGTTTGATTGCCGTTTCTACGGCCAGAATGGTCTCTTCGGTGTCCCATTCTGCGTATGTATCGCTCTTCGTCTTCCCACTTTTCAGCCGGGGTGCCACGAGGACATCAGCATCTCCGGACTCTCTTCTCCCTCCCTCACTGCCTCCCATCTCCTTCTCTCCGGCGTTTGAATCTTCCGGCCGGATGTTATACACGAGAGCGACGTGCAGTTGCTTTTGCAAGCAGCGCGTTCAACCTTTCAATGGTGAAAGATCTTCGTTCGCCTTCTCAATGAACGTCACAACGAGTACAAATATAATGTTTTCCGGATGCTTGTCAAGTTTTTCATCGTGTTTTTCGCGAAGAAAATCATAAAACACTTGACAATGAGTACGACATCACTTTCAAAAAACTTGTTCGAAGGAAAATTTCCGGATCCCGTGTTACTCTCATGAACATTTTTTTCGGATTCGATTCCTCATCCGACTTTTCCGAGATCGAAAATGTCTTTGAAGTGTGTTTCGAAATGTTTCCTGATAGATTTGTTGGATGAAGACCTCAGTTGAGGGTCCTGTTCCACCACAGCGAACGCTTCTTTGCGCGCAACGTGCAGAAGTTCTGCATCATCGACCAGACTGGCGATGCGAAAACCCGGCAGTCCACTCTGTTTTGTGCCAAAAAATTCCCCGGGGCCCCTCAGCTTCAAGTCCACCTCGGCGATTTTGAACCCGTCGTTCGTTTCCACCATCGTGTCAAGCCGAATACGGGCAACATCTTTCTCTTCCTGCAGGGCGAACAGATCCTTTCCCCGTTTTCGCGTGTCAAACCAGGTGTAGTCCGCTATAAGAATGCAATACGACTGATCTCCCCCGCGGCCGACCCGTCCCCGCAGCTGGTGAAGCTGGGACAGCCCGAACCGTTCTGCGTTTTCAATGATCATCACGGTTGCATTCGGCACGTCGATGCCGACTTCAATGACCGTCGTGGAGACCAGAATGTGAATCCCCCCCGATTTGAATGCCGCCATCACCGCATCTTTTTCTTCGGTTTTCATCCGCCCATGTATTAATCCGAGTTTCAAACCAGGAAAAACCTTACCCTGCAGATGCTCAAATTCTTTCGTTGCGGCCTTCAGGTCGACCTTTTCGGACTCTTCGATCAGCGGAAAAACGATGTACACCTGCCTTCCTCTCTGCACCTCGTCTTTGACAAAATCATAGACTTTCGGCTTCTGATCCTCAAGCCGGGTGGCGGTTCTCACGGGTTTTCTGTTTGCCGGCAGCTCGTCAATCACGGATACGTCAAGGTCGCCGTAGATCGTCATGGCGAGCGTGCGGGGTATGGGCGTGGCGGTCATCACGAGCACATCGGGATTGTAGCCTTTTTCCCGCAGCGCAGCTCTCTGCATCACGCCAAACCTGTGCTGCTCATCGATGACAGTCAAACCGAGGCTTGCAAAACGGACGTTCTCCTCGATGAGGGCATGCGTACCGACGACGATCTTAGCGTTCCCGCTTCTTATATCTTCCAGAATATCCTCACGCAGTTTTTTTCGTTGTCCGCCAATCAGCAAGCGGACGTTCACAGGAATTGTTTTCAGAAAACTCGCTATGGTCCGGAAATGCTGGTCGGCCAGGATTTCCGTCGGGGCCATAAAAGCTACCTGATAACCGTTGTCAATCGCCACCAGCATGGCCAGCAAAGCCACAATGGTTTTTCCGCTGCCCACATCGCCCTGAAGCAAGCGGTTCATTGGTTTCGGTGTTTTCATGTCGTCGGCTATCTCAGCAATGACTCTCTTTTGAGCTCGTGTGAGACGAAAAGGCAAAGAATCGACAAGCTGGCGTGCGAGCAAACTTTCGACTTTGTATGAGATGCCTTTCTGCTCATGCTTGAAGTGATACCTTCGAAGAGCCAGCAAAAGCTGTAGAAAAAAGAGTTCATCGAATTTCAGGCGGCGGGTAGCGAGGTCGAGGCTTTGCTGGGAGGATGGAAAATGGATATTCTGAATGGCAAACTGAAGCGGCGGCAACTCCGTGCGTTTCCTGATGTCGGCGTTCAGGCTCTCCGTCAGAAATCCGGAATACTGATTGACCGCATTACGCATGATGCGCCGGAATCCCCGGCTGTCAAGTCCGACTTTCTCAAGGTCCGAGCTCGAACTGTATTTTGGAATGATGGCGCCCGTGTTGAACAGTTTGCCCCAATCCGGCTCGTCCTCTTCCTGGGCTCCTTTGAGCCGGTCGAATTGCGGATGGACAAACTGCACCCTGCCCAGCCTGTCGAGAGCTGGAACCGCGGAAACAGCAAGGAGTTCTCCCGTTTCAAAGGCGTCTTTGAACCACTGAACTCCTTCGAACCACACGCATTGCACGTAACCCGATTCGTCTTTGATGGTGAGAAAGAACATCAGCCTGTTCGTTTTCCGCGCCCGCTTCGCTTCCTGGCGAAATACAGCGCCCAGTACCGTCACCGGTTTGGAACTGTTCACGTGTTTCCGAAGGTCGCCGATGGGAACAATCCGGCTTCGGTCCAGGTAGTCTCTGGGAAAATAATAGAGCAGGCCCTCGATTGTTTCTATGCCGATATCTTTGAGAGCGCGCTCACGTTTCGGCCCGATGCCTCGAACCGTTTGGAGTGGGTGCCTGGAGTTCTCTTGTGGTGCGACTGCTGGAGTTGGGACTGCGGATCTCACGGAAAATGCATTGGCGGTGTTTAGCCGTCAATATACAAAAAAGCGGAGACTTAGGCGAGAGGCTTGACGCAAAACGAAATACTTGGAAAACAATTCAGTTGCGGGAGGCTATCCGGAGTCTTGCGTATCGTCTGAGTTTTCCCTTTACCGTCGCGACGAGCGATTCTTCGTCGAAGGGTTTGGTGATGTAGTCGTCCGCACCGAGTGCTTTGCCCGTTTGGATGATCGTATCGTCATGCAATCCGCTGAGGAATATGAACGGGATGTCGTTCAGGTGGTCCAGCTGGCGAACCTTCTCGTAGAAGGCGAACCCTCCCATCGTGGATGTTTCAAGGTTGATGTCTGAAATGATGATGTCCGGCCGGTTGTTGCGAAGGAACTGATATGCCTCATCAGACGTGAGATAGGCATTCACGGTGAACCCCTGATCCTCGAACACCAAGGCCAGACATTTGAGAAGATCCTTGTCATCATCAATGATCACGACCTGGCCTGAGGATTTGTCAGGTGAGCGGAGCTCATTGAGAAGCTCTGATTCTATGACTTCGAGTTCCTCTGCGGAGATTCTGAATTTTCGCCTGAGCGATGAAAGGGTTGTAGCGCTGTCGGCAGACAACGAACCTGAAGACCACAGCTGCTTGAAAGACGCGATATAACATTCTCTCTTGGCGGCTGCTTCCAGCACAAAATGTTCTTCACTGGATATCTTGAGCTCAGCTCGAAACTGTTTCAGCGTGTCCTCTTCCTCGACCGTTGCAGCGCCGTCCGCCCACACCACGAAGAGTGCCTTGTTGTACACCGCAAGAGCATCCTGATGTGTCATGGAGCTTAATTCGGACATCCGCTTTTCTTGCTCTCTGGCCTTTCGGGCACGCTCTTCGTCAGATCTCAGCCGCATCTCTTCTTCACGTCTCGCTTCCTCCGCCCTACGCTTCTGTTCGGCCGACTCGTCAGCTATTCTCCTCGCTTCCTGCTGCTGATGGTTGCGCTCTTGTTCCTGCTGAAGGATCTTGATTCTCTCCTCATATGCCTGGACGTACATGTTGCGTGGTTCGATCCCCTTTGCGAGAGTAACATCCTGAAGGGCATTCTCAAAATCCCCGTTCTTCACAAGATGGTCGACTTGCTTCAGGATTTGAGCCACTTGAAGGTGAGTTTCACTATGCTGGAATTGGATGGACATCTGAACCCCCGGATGATGTGAGGTTCACACCGCAAGTCCGATGCCAACGGAAGAGGCTTCTATTTGTCAACGAGAGAAGGGATTTACAACTAGAAGGAACGGGGGTTTTCTTGAGGATTGTAGAATTTTCAATGAAAAAAGCCAAAAGGAATCTCATTCTGAGGGAGTAGCGCCGAAAGCGCCACGACCGAAGAAATCTGATGGGGTTTCGGGGAGGGGCGAATCGGGCTTGGGTTTGATGAATCAAACCCCTACCGAGACGGCGAATCGCAACGGGAATGTGTTTAATTGGTAGGGACACCGCATGCCTGCCCACCAATCTTAATGGTGGGCCGTCCCTACCAAGAGCGATTCGCCCAACGATTTCGGGGGCCATCGCAAGAAAGAAAAGAAGATGCTCATGCTAAGCGTAGTCCCCGCCTGCTCGCCGACGTCCGAAGGACTCAGGCGAGCCTGCCTCTGCGTTGGCCAATGCAAGGGCAAGCAGGCGTTCAGGATGGGTCTAAGGGCGCCATTCTGAGGGAGTCCTTTCAGGGACGACCGAAGAATCTGATGAATGTGCGGTATGTCAGATCCTTCACTCGGCCTTCGGCCTCGCTCAGGATGGGGCTGGGGTATTAGGATGGGACTACAACTTAC
>JANOGR010000275.1:0-8415 GCA_031406095.1 Ignavibacteriales bacterium | reverse complement strand
CTGCAGCGATATTGATAGATTCAGACTCATAAGCGGTCATGGAGCTATCCATCAGCATTCTGTTCGCGCTGATGGTGATCATGATCAGCAGAACCAGAAGACCCGCCGTCAGCATTGTTTGGCCGAGACCCATAACGAGTTAAACCTGCCCTCAAAACTTGTGATTGATGGATGAATTAACCAGTTCCTGAGCCGTCTTCATCGTTGCATTCACATTCTGCTCAAGCTGTGCCGCATACCTGGAATCGGAAAAATTCCCGTGCAGGAGATTTGCCGTCCGAAGCATGGATTTGATCGCAGACTGAATGACGTTGAACTGCTGCCGAATTTCGGTGAACGCTTTTGTGAACGACGGCCGTCCGTCACTGTTCACGTAAGGCATCAGTTCATTTTGATGCTTTTCAATGTTGGTTGTAGCGATAGTGAGTGAATTATCAAGAATCTGAGTCAGGGAAGCGAGCGTACTGTGAAAAGTCTCGATGGCTACCAGGTTTTTCGAGCTCTCGTCTTCGACCAGTTCGCGCCGCTCGCGCTCTCGGCGGAACAAATAGCGTTCGTACACTCCGTTGACGATAACCGGCAAATGGTGAAGGTCCACGTTTTCCTTGCGAATGTAATCATAGGCGCCGAACTTCATGGCCTCGACCGCGACATTTTCTGAGCCCGCGGCGGTGAGCATGATAACCGGAAGATCCATTTTCTGCTCATGCATCCACTGCAAAACGTTCAGTCCTGAAATCCCCGGCATCTTGTAATGCAATAACATCAGGTCGAACCGCTGGCTCCGGAGGAGCTCTAGCGCTTTTTCCCCTGATTCACAGGCTTGAACACGGCGGAGGCCGTTTGCGGAGAGGATCTGCTTCAGGACGAGCCGAAACGGGGCGTCGTCATCAACGACAAGCAAATCGAGGATCTTTTGGTCTTGAGGCTGGAAACTCATGAAATCACCTTACAAGATATGATGGAAATGGGACAGTGGACCAATGTGAGCAGAACAGAATGTGTTACATTTTGCAACTATGATGCCAATCAAACCGAGATTCAAAACCATTGAAAACAAAGGGGTTTTTGAAAAATGAATCACTAACAATTGTCGACTTTCCGACATTTTCAGAATCAACTTATGAGACATTTCTGAAATATTCAGAATCAATCATCTTCGACCGTTACACCCGCAACTTCTTCCAGTGTCGTGATTCCTCTAGCCACTGCAAGGAGACCGCTTTGACGAAGCGTCTGCATACCGTCTTTGAGGCCTTGCTCGCGAATTGATGCTTCGTCTATGTTCTTGTCCGCTTCCAGGATGAGATGCCGAATCGCCTTGTTGAAGTACAAGGCCTCAAATATTGGCATGCGACCCTTGAAGCCTTTGAGGCAGTTATTACATCCGACCGGCCGAAAGAGAGTCGCATTCTTCACAACTTCTTCGGACAAGCCGTGTTTCAAGAAGGGCTCCTTTTCAATATCCGTTGCAGGCTTCTTGCACCGTTCACAGAGTTTTCGGATAAGACGCTGGGCGAGAACGATGTTCATCGTGTACGCGATCAGAAACGGCTCCACACCCATTTTGTACATTCGGGCAATCGCACTCACCGCGTCGTTTGTGTGGAGCGTGGCAAACGTCAAGTGGCCTGTGTTCGCCAGCTTAATGCCTAATTCGGCTGTGATTTTATCCCGAATCTCCCCCACCATTACGATGTCAGGATCGTGTCTGAGGATTGCCCTCAAAGCGCCGTCGAAATCGAGTTTTGGATTAAGCTTTACCTGCCTCGCCCCGTCGATGAAGTACTCCACTGGATCTTCCACCGTGATGACGTTGAGCGTGGGGTCCATAACGGTCTTGAGCGCGGAGAAGAGAGTCGTGCTTTTGCCGCTCCCCGTAGGCCCGGTCACGATGATCATTCCATAAGGTTTCTCAATGGCTTTCTTGAAGGAATTTTCGGAGTACGGATCAAAACCGATATCTCTCAGCTTCGTGCTGAAAAGCGGTTCCTGGAGCACGCGGATGACAATGGACTCGAACTTGCTCTTGAGTTCTTTACCCACAACCGGGATGACCGACACGCGAAACCGTACCGTTTTCTTGTCGACAACGAACTGTGCAAAACCATCCTGGGCCGTGTTGCGCTCAAACCGGTCGAGGTTCATCGCCCTGTCTTTTACCACTGCCGAAACGGCTTCCGCTCGTGCATCTGAATGGGTGTACCACAGAGACAAGTCGCCATCTATTCGAAAATGGAATTCGGTCTTCTTCTCGCCCCGGGGCATCACGTGAATATCGCTGGCTCCCACACGGACAGCATCGCTGAAGATCCGCTCCACAAGCTCCACCAAACCGCTTCGGTTGATCTCATCCTCAATGGCCTGTTCATACAGCTCAGAATCCTCCTCCATCTCGCCAATGACGCTGCCACGCTGTGTATCGGATTCCAAATCCGCATACGCGGACCGGCCGATGTTCACCCGCTGCCATAACTCCTGCCATTGGGAGAGTTTCACATAGCAGATTTCAAACTTCGGAAAGGAATAAGCCCGGGCGATCGTATAGACTTCGCGTTTCGTGGGGTCCGGCGTAATAACGAGGAGCCGGTCGGGTCTCTCCCGGTCCACCATAAAGGGAAGGACGCGGTTTTCAAGTGCCAATGTCTTGATGGTAACGGGCAAGTTATTCAATTCCTGCCGCATGAAATTCACCTGGTCATCCGTGGGCACCTCTTTGGAGACATCAATGGTCCGAAAAGCATAGAAATTGGCAATTTCCTGATAGATTTTGTCGCGGTCCAGATGGAAGTCGTCCACCAATACCTGCGGCAATTTCCGCCGGACTTTTGTGTCTTCTTTGCTCTGGATATCGATGGCGCCGAGAAGGTCGCGAGGCGTAATAATCCCTTTTTCGACGAGAATATCGCCCAGCTCTTTTTTTGTCATTTTCGTCTGCGACGACATAAGGGTCTTCGGACTAAGGGAGCGCGTCGATCTTGATGGATGCCGTCTCGGACGACAAGAGGGTCAGGAACACCATGGCCGCCATGATAATCAGTGAAATGCTGACCTCTATAACACTGATGAGGTTCTTCATCGCGTATTTGTTCTCGAGTTCGTAATAATCCGCAAGCTGTGTGGCAGTTCCCTTCACGTCACCCGTTTCCGCCGCGGTTCGAAACCTCGAGAGCGCCATTTCGGGGAAAAATTTCGTCATCTCCATAGCCCTGGCGAATTCTGTTCCATATTTGAGCATCGCCGGGATTGCCACGGAGCGGATTTGTTTTTCGAGGAACCGGTTTCTGCTCGCCTCCGCGGCGTGTTGGATGGCGTCGATATTTTCCTGCGAAGAAGTGTACATGATTCCAAGTACGCGGCAGAACATTTCAACGCTGGAGTTCTGAAGGATTCTTCCGACGTACGGCATCCGGATGATGGTACGGTGAAACCAATATTGGCCTTTCTCAGTCGTGAGATACGCATAAAAACCGCCCAACATTGCGACGGACGAAATCATAATGAGGGTGAGGTTTTCCTTGATAACGGCGCTTATCTCGAGCGTGGTCGTTGTCAACGGAGGTAAATCAGAGGCCATGGGGCCCAACATGCTTACCATTTCCGGCAAAAGGTACAAAACGTAAAAAGCGATTGCTCCAACCAGAGAGAGCGACGTGACGGCCGGAAGGATCATGGAACTGGCCAGCCCCTTTTTAAAGTCAGCTTGTCTTTCAACAAAATGTGCCACGCTGTCGAAGATCGATTGCATGTCACCGCTCTTCGATGCGATGCCCAGCATGAGGGCGGTTTCTTTACCGAACACGCCTGATTGCTTGACGAACGCCTCACGCGAATCCATACCTTCTTTGAGATCCTTAATGATTCCCCGAATCGCACCCTTCAACTGTTTGTTCCGGACGTTGTTTGCCATGATTTGCAGGATCTCATGGTAGGGGAGTTTCTGCTCGAGAAGGCGGGCGCTGGTCCCGACAAAGGAAACAATCTCGGTCGCAGGCGCCTGGAACTGTATATCGAATTGCCGTCGAACGAACCTTACTTCAAATCCAAGTTGCTTGAGGGCGGCGGTGACTTCGGCCTTGGAGTAGGCGCTTTGAACCCCATCAATGATGCTGTTCCCCCGACGGACACGATAGGAAAAATTCTTTTTCCTCCGAATGGATATTTTTGTCAGGCCGAGATTTCGGGTGAATTCTTTCGCCTTCTCTCTTGCACCGAAAAAGGATGGAGCGAAGACGACCCGTTGAACAGGTTTACCGTTCCGGCCGAGTGCAGAGATTCGGTATTCTGAACCCTTCATGAGGCCCGGGCTTTCAAATCAGATGATTGCATATTTAAGGCGAACCGCTGAGTCAATTCCTCGGCTCCTTTTCCACTTCGAGCAGGTATGGCGCTCCGCAGTGATAACAGAATTTCCCATAAGGATGTAAGATGGGCTGGTTGCACTGAGTGCATTCCTCTATGAGTTTTGTCCCACATAGAATGCAATAACTCTGGCGCTCCAAGACATTACAAAAGTTACCACATTTGGGGCAAAGCCGGTAGTGATGGGTGTGGTCGGTTTTTGGCATGGATCCTCCTGGCTTTGCCTTATTGCGCAATAAGAGTGCCAAGCATCACGAACATGGATAATTTGTTGTAAAACATAGGGTTACAAGATATTCAAAGAGAGAATTTCTGGTTATTTTCTGAGATTTTCGGAAGGAATATGTCTTTTTTTTCCTGTTCGGCCGGAAAAAACTCAGTGGAAAACCCTCAGCGCGTTGCTTGGTTCTTGCTTCGAATATTGATCCCAAGGCGTGAACACTTGTCATACAAGGTTTTCTCAGGAATCCCAAGAATCTGTGCGGCGTCTTTGATGTTCCACGAGGTTCGTTCAAGCGCCTTGTGGATCGCGACACGGGATGCGCGCTCTTTTGCCTGCTTCTCCAATTCAGGAAGGCTCAGAGATTGAGTTGTCAGTATCTTATTCTCCGCTATTTCTTTGGGAAGCTGCTGGACTTCAAGAACGTTATCGGCCGACAAAAGAATTGCGCGCTGAATCACATTCTCAAGTTCCCGCACATTTCCAGGCCAATCATACTCGACGAGATGTTCCAGAGTGACCGGCGAGATTCTAAGCTTGGGGCGGCTTAGTTCCGCTTCATACCGACGGAGAATGTGGTCGACAAGCATGGGAATGTCTTCCTTATGGTGTCTTAAAGCGGGTGCGGAGATCGGGTAGACATTCAGCCGATAAAAAAGGTCCTCTCGGAATTGCCCCTTCTGGGTCATCATGTACAAGTCGCGGTTCGTCGCTGCAATGACACGTACGTTCACCGGGATGGGAGTCGACCCGCCAACACGGTCGATTTCCTTTTCCTGCAGCACACGCAAAAGTTTCACCTGGGCATGATTATCGAGCTCACCGATTTCGTCAAGAAAGATCGTTCCCGCGTCGGCGAGTTCGAATTTCCCCAGTTTCGTTTGGAATGCGCCCGTGAACGAACCTTTGACGTGGCCAAAAAGCTCGCTCTCGACGAGGTCTTTTACGAGAGAACCGCAATTGACGGCTACGAAGGCGCGTTCATGCCGCTTACCCGCCGTGTGAATCTCTCGAGCAACAAGTTCTTTTCCGGTTCCGGATTCTCCGGTGATGAGAACCGTCACGTCCGTCATTGCAACGCGATGGATGGACAGGAGGAGTTCTTGTATTGTATGGCTGTTCCCCACAATCTTTCCTGATTCTCGCTCCGCTTCCTCTCGCAGTATTTGATAATCTCGTTTCAAAGTACGTTCTGCAAGAGCTTTTTCGACGGCCGTCTTCAACTCCTCGATTTTGAGTGATTTGGACATGTAGTTGAATGCGCCGAGTTTGATAGCCTTCACCGCTGTTTCGACATCGGCATGCGCCGTGAGGACAATGACGGGCAAATCCGGGATCATTTCTTTGACCTTCACCAAAATATCCAGACTGGTTCGCTCACTTCCGGGCATCAAGTCCAAAAACATCACATCCACTTTTCTGCGATTCAAGAGATTCTGGGCCTCTTGATCGGTTTGGGCAGGGAGAACCGAAAAAGACCCGCTCATCAAAGAACTGAAATCTTCGAGAAAGGTCTTGCTGGTATCCAATACAAGGACAGTCTTTAAATCATCCATTATGAGCGTTGAAGGGTCCTGGTGGAAATAATCCGTGCAAATTCATGTTGACCGTACGTCGAAGAATATCCACGGGAAGTTCTATAATGTTAGCCATGGGAATGGAGTCCAGAAAAGTGTAGAGCGAACACTTTTAACA
Organism: Ignavibacteriales bacterium; assembly: GCA_031406095.1. Taxonomy (GTDB): domain Bacteria; phylum Bacteroidota; class Ignavibacteria; order UBA10030; family UBA10030; genus JANOGR01. The sequence continues at coordinate 2,138 of JANOGR010000275.1, read as the reverse complement.
CTACCATACAAATAGATGAGCGACGTTGTTACTGCTGTTCGCCGCTGCCGCTTGCTCATCTCTCACAGTATCAGGCGGATGCTTTCGCTGTCGAGTTGGTATCTGTATCGACTTTCTCAGCGTGTCCATACTTCCACGTACCAAATTGAAGTACAAAGACTATGAAAAACACAAGAATGATCCAAATTATTTCTGTTGCTCCGGCACCGAAGATTGCGAAAAGGTATGGAACCAGAAGCACAAACAAAGCTAAAACGATAGCCGCTGAAACAAAGAAGAGCCAGAATCGCTTGCCAAAGCTGGTAACACGCAGAGGTGTTCCGCAATTTTGGCACTTGAAATAGCCTTGAATAGATTTGGAAATAGAAACACCCTGTAAGGAAAAGGCGCTTCGCAGGAAAGAAGATGCTGTCTGGTTACACGATGGACACGTCATATACTCTCCTTAATTTAGTGATATGGATGCAAGCGATTGCGTCATAACTCAGGAAAACAGGCTATTCCGAAAAAATCAGAATAGGGTTCCTTCATATTTACCAGAAATCTAAGACTATTTTCGATGAATTGCATTTTGCTGAAGTGAAAGGTAAGCCTTCAAATATCTAGGAAATCAAACAACAAAGCGAGGCATCGTCAACAACGGGAGTATCGATCATGTTCCCATTTCGATGCAAAAGAGGAAAGGAATCTCGTATCGGGATTGCCTTCTGAGGGAGCCAATTCCCTTAGACCCCTCAAAATTGGAGCATTTTCGTTAGTTAAGAACACGGCATTGATTTTGTCTATCAAGTGCACTACTTTGCTCCAGTGATTGTCGCCAGCATCACAGACAGGTTCCCGAAAATAGCTTTCATTGATGGCGACGATCGTACATCTCACTAAAGTTTAGGGAAAATCATGGGTCAAACAATGCTTATACTTGGAGCTTTTGCAATGCTTTCTTTGCTGGCTCTCAGCATCAATCAGACCCTCTTATCCACGCAAACAATTGGGCTCGAAATGGAGGCAAATCTTACAGCCTTATCTATCGCCCAGAGCCTCATGGATGAGATCACCACACAGGAATTCGACGAGCGAACAACAACAGGCGTCAAGATTTATTCGACGTCGGAGATGACACCAATTGCTTCCCTGGGGCCGGAAATCCTGAGCATCCCGGTCGAGATACCAATCACATGGGTGGATAGTGCTTACTACGATCTCGCTGGCACAAAAGCGCCTTATGACAACGGCGGAATTCTCCATGACTTTCGATCCAAAGCATATTTCGATGACGTTGACGATTATAACGGGTACCGGCGTAAAGCCTATGACTATCGAATGGGATACTTCGATGTCAATGTCGTCATCCAGTATGTGAATGAAACCACGCCTGACAGTACATCCGCCGTCAGAACTAACCAAAAAAGAGTCCATGTTGCTGTCACACAGTTTAACCTGTCGAAGGATCAGGCTGGAGCCGTCATTCCGTTGAGACTGAAAGATCTGGCCGTGTATCGGAGGTTCTTTCAATAGAGGTCACGCATGAATATAATGTTAGACTACATAGCCTCAATGCTTATTTTCGGCATCCTGATACTCACGATCGCCCGAGTGCAAAGCAACATCAACACGACGCTTTATCTGAACACTCAAAGCATCATCACGCAGGGGAGTGCTACTTCTCTTGCCCGACAGATCGAGTGGGATTTTCTCAAGATTGGTCATCGGGTTCCGGGCCAAAAAATATTCTATGCCGATTCTGTCAGACTGACCTTTAGATCTGACCTAGAGAATCGTCATATCGTTGATGACGTTGGTTACACCATCGGCACTACGTCCGCCCTTACTGCAACGTTTAACCCGCGCGACTTCCATTTATATCGCAGGATTGGGGGCAGCACCATCACGCAGAACTTCGGGCTGGTGGAATTCAAACTCCATTACGTTGATTCCATATACAACCCTATCCCTATGCCCATTACCACGGCGAGTGCATGCGCGCGGATCAAGGGAATATATGTCTCTTTTCGAGTAGAGGCCTCCGAACCGACCGTTACGGCGGTTGATACGCAATGGGCAGCGGTGTCATGGCAAAATCATCCACTGGCACGGCCTGCACGCGCCCGCGCTCATGGACGGTCACCCGTCGACCGTCA
>JANOGR010000254.1:0-1954 GCA_031406095.1 Ignavibacteriales bacterium | reverse complement strand
GTTCTTGGCAAATCAGACGCCGATCCCATGAGTCTAATGATGGGGACCGGCGGGGGTGGCCAGTTGAAAACTACGCCAGAGCACGAAAAATTCTCGGTGTATTTCAACAACGATAACGGGAGCGGCAAAGTGCGCGGTGTTCACATGCAGGGGAACGAAGCGACACGGCCGATTTTCCGTGCATGGCTGAGCGCGTTCGGGGATCCCACCGCTCAAACACTGACGCTGCAGAACACCGGCGGCACCGACCATCTTTCCTTCGATGCCATCGGGCTTCCCGGGTTCCAGTTCATTCAGGACCCGATTGAATACGACACCCGCACACACCACTCAAACATGGATGTGTGGGATCGAGCCCAGGCAGACGATCTGAAACAGGCCTCCGCCGTGATGGCTGCCTTTGCTTACAACGCCGCTATGAGGGATGCAAAATTCCCGCGCAAACCCGTGCAGGCGCCACCGCAAAGACCTACCGGAAGTAACTGAGCGCCTTTTTAGAGAGGAGCTTCCAAAGGGGCAAGATTGAACTTGCCCCTTTTTCTTTTTATGTTGTCAGCCGCTGCCAATCCAAACCATGAATTCTTCCGTATTGTTTGCGTGAGACAAGGAAAATCAGGAGATACGAATGTTCCGTAACATGAAATTGTCCAGCAAACTCCTTCTCGGGTTCGTCCCACTGTTCCTTGTGCTGATCGGAGACAGTTATTATCTGACAAGCACGCAACAAGAAGAGGCAATGCTTGAGCAGGCAAAAACATCGGCTATCCAAAAAGCGCATATCGTTCGGGAGGCGCTTGTAGCCCAGATGATCGACAAATACAAGATCGAGGATATTTTCCTCGACCGTCTCCAGCGCACCGGCGGCCTCAAAGACCTGTATATCCGAATCAAGATGGATAATCTGAAGCTGATGGAAGACATCATCATGGAGGATACGACGAGGTCGAAAAGGCTCATGAAGCGCGAACAATACGCCATGGCAAAAGGTGAGATCGGCAACGAGGTCTTTCAGGATGGTGTCGCAAGGTTTGTCGACCGTGAAAGCGAGGATGCGCTCGAAGCCATCGTGCCTTTTAAGGCGGAGAAAAAGTGCCAGGCGTGCCATGAAGTTCCGGTCAACCACGTGTTGGGCGTGGCCCATATTCAAATACCGCTCACCGACATCAAGCAAGCCATTTCAAAAAACTCTCAGTTCAATGCACTCGTTTCAGTTGGCTTTGCCGCGATCATGCTTGTGATCGGGTTTCTCTTTTATCGATCCCTTATTCAAAAGCCGATCAAAAACCTCGTTGAAGCTACAGAGGCCATCGGACAAGGGAATCTGAACTATCAGATGGAGATCTCCTCATCCAACGACGAGCTCGGTTTGCTTTCGCAATCGTTCGACAAGATGCGAAAAGCACTGAAGCAAAGCACGGAGGCACTCAGAACCTCAACGGTGGGCCAAATCGCACAATCGCTCATTCGCGATTTCCGTACGCCCATGCGCCAGATTCTTGTTGCGACGGATCAGATGGAGAAAGGAAACCCCGACCCCGAGACACAAAAGCAGCTCGCCCTCACCACAAGGGAGTCCGTGACGACGATGAACAAAATGGCTCAGGACTTGCTGGATTTCACGACCGGTGAAATGCGCGTCAACAAGATGTCCTGCAGCGTTCCCGGCGTCGTGAAGTATGTGGTCGACGCCGTCAAACAAGACCTCGAGCGTGACATGGTGAAAATCGAGGCTCAACAAGGCTACTCAGGAAGCGCCCCTCTGGATTATGAACGTATTTCACGGGCACTCATTAACATCGTTAATTACGCTGTCAACTATATCCCCCCCCCGTGGAGTCATAAAGCTTTCAACGGCGACAGAAGGGAAAAGCCTTGTCTTCAAGATATCTGATAACGGAAACGGGATTCCCAAGAACTTTCAGGACAGGATTTTTGAGCCGTTCGTCCGTGTTGC
>JANOGR010000244.1:0-7446 GCA_031406095.1 Ignavibacteriales bacterium | reverse complement strand
GCGTGCACGTGCGCTACGAGGGCAGCGATTCGGCGCTGGTGGTGCCGTTTGGTGACCTGGCGAGCATCCAGGCCGGTTGTGCGGGCACATCGCTGGTGATGCCGCTGGAGGTGTCGGTGTGGACCACGAATACGGCCACGATCTGGTGCTGCGTGTCCTGGCGCAGCGCTGCGGTCACTGCCGCGGCGTCGATGGGCAGCCCTTCGATCCAGGGTGTGCGCAGCACGCGCCGGCCCAGCGCTTCGGTCTGCACGGCCCAGGACTCGGAAAAATGTCCGGTGCCGGGCACCAGCACCGTGCCGCCCGGCGGCACCAGGTTTTCCACCGCCGCCTCCCAGGCACCGTGGCCGTTGCAGGCATAGAAGAAGACATCGGATGCGGTCGTCTGCAGGATCTGCTTGAGGCTCACTTCGCAGGCGGCAATGGTCTCGTCCACACGCGGGTCGCCCATGTCCATGGGCTGGCGCATGAGCGCGTGCAGGACCTCGTCGGGCAAGGGCGTGGGGCCGGTAACCACATCGCTCTGTACCCAAAGGAGCTCGCCTTTGATGATATGTTCGAGCTCCTGAGGCCCTAATGCGCTCTGTGAAAGCACGAGAATGGTTCCCGCGAACGTCACGGCATACACAATCCCAATGATGGCTTCATGAGGCACTTTTTCGCCTTTCATGCGAGTGACTGAGAAGACAAATGCCCCGAAGATGGTGAACACAAGTGAATAGAGATATAAAGCGGTGGTATCCTTCCCCACTTCGTATCCGAACAAGACCCCGATCACAGTTCCCAACGCTGCGATTTGAGCAAGTGCAAGGTCGACAAAGATAACCTTGCGCGCAATGACATGAACGCCCAGGTACACGTGGATTCCTGTCAGAACGAGACAAGCCGCGAGCGGCCAGATCATCGTCGAGGGAAAATAGAAAATTTGTTCAAGGATGCTCATGGTCTACCGGACCGCCTCTGAGATTTTATCGACAAGATAGGTCATGAGTTTTTCATAGGTATCGACTTCCGGAGCAGCCCCCACTTCAATATACGTCACGACAACTTTCGCAGAAGTTTTGCTGGAAATATACTCGGCTGCGTCCGGGGAATAGAAATTATCATTCAGGATCATACTGATGTTTTCACGCTTTACCAGCTCGACCATGGCGTCGCGATGTTGAGGAGGAGGAGGAATACCGGGTTTTTCCTCCAACTCTCCCGCCACCTGGATCCCAAACCGATCGCAAAAATAGACATAGGTCTTATGATACGAAACGATCCTCGTGCCTTTGATTTTTGAAGCATCCTTCATCCATCCACCCAATTTTGTGTCCATGGATCTTGCCTTCAGCCATTCATCGAGTTCACCGTTTTTCACCCGTCGGGTCAAAATATCTCCGCCTTTCTTGCCCAGCGTTTTCATAAGTTCGGCTCCGAACATCGCAACGTCCAGGCGTTCCTTGAATACCTCAAGCCGGTCAGAGTAATAGATTGCGTTGGCTCCATCCAGTTTATTCAGTCGTTGGGCGATGTTTTCAGCAATAATTTTGACATTGAATGGATCAAGCCAGACGTGCGGGTTTCCCTGTGGATGGATGTCACCCCACGCCCTCGACACTTCCAACGGAAGTTCTTTGACCGGCACGTTGATTGTCGCAACAAGATGACCCGCGCTTCCAGGTTGAATCCCCGGATTCCCTGAGGCATCAACGACATTCTTCGCCCACGGGTCCAACGTGAGTCCGTTTTCAACGAATAGCGCAGCGTCTGTTGCGAGTTGGTTCATCCGCGGCGTCGCCGTCACGTAATGCGGATCCTGCTTCGGATTTGCCAACGCGAAAACTTCAACCCTCTCCCCCCCAACTTGTTGAACCACATACTTCAGATAATTGAGAGTTGTGACAACCTTGATCTTTTTTTGAGCCTGGGATATTTCATGAAAAGACATTCCAAGAGATAAAAGCGCGATGAGTATTCGTAGAGTCTTCATTTTCATTTCCTTTGTTAAGACTACCGATTGACCCAATATGGCTCGGTGGGGTGTGAACCAAACACGAAATTGACTTCGAAATGAATCGTGTTCAGGTTATTCTGCGTCGGGATATCACTTTGGCGGCTTTCAAAACCCAGCCGGAACCTCAGGAATTCAGTTGTGTAGTAGCTTGCATAGGCTGACAATGATTTCGTTGTGAGCGTTTCATCAGTCGGTTCTTGCAGCCAGTCGTACCGAGCTCCTATATACAGCCAATAAGAAAGCTGATACTGGGTGTAGGCAAACCAGCCATACGGCTTGGCGACGATTTCTGAACCTGTGGTATCGACGGACGTTCGTTTTCCGATGAAAACTTCTCCCCCCGCAACAAATGAACGTGATGTCCGGCGCTCAGACGGAGCCCACCTGTAAGTCAAGTCAAACCCCATCATGCTTGTTGGGCTCTCTCCGCGTTCAAGGTATCCACTCCCTCCTAAGAACAAAAGATGCTCGTTATCCCAGTCCCACGACAAGTTTAAGTGGGCGAGATATGCAGGCTGTTTGTTTTCAGCCCCTTCCGAAAATGCAAGCTCCCCGGCCCGAAGAAAGTCCACATTCATTTCAGCAGTAGCTCCCGGAATGAACTTCGGGAGAAAGAAGTCGAAGTCCACGCCAGTGGGGTTGAAGCCCGATTCGAAGAACTCTCCATGCTCGGTCCCCAGGAAGCGGGAAATGACCAGGGGTCTGGTCGTCCAGGGCAGGTCATGCATATGAAGCTTGTTGTTGACTCCGAGCGGAGCTCGAAATTTGCCAATCTTCAGCTTCATGCCCAAAGGAGCGGTTTCCAGAATAGGCAGGCGTTTGATTAAGCCGTAGGCTTCTTCCGGGTCGATCGCAAAACCCGTTCCTGCCTCATCTTCCAAGGCCAAGATCACCACCGCCTCTGCGTAGGGATCTACAGGTGCTCGAAAATCGAGCTCCACCGTTCTCATGAATGGTCGATTGTCGATTTTTGCGATTCCAGCAGCGTTAAAGACAGCATTATTGTCGGCACGCGCCGCGACATTGACGAAAATGGTTGTACGGGGGTTGAAAACAACGGATGCCGTTGACCGGGAAACAGCATCAATCTTGTTTTCCAGTTCCCGGATGCGTTTTTCAAACCGCTCACTTAAAGCATCTGCACCATCCTCTGATATCCCTCCTCCAGCCTGGCTGACTGCTCTGAGACTATCGAATTGCATTCGCAGTAAAGTAAGTTCTCTGCGGAGCTCGTCGTATTGAATCCGTGAATCGTCTTTTTGCTGAGCAAAAAGATGGTTGCTTGAAAAAATCATCGAGAATGCGAGTGCGATAAACAATCGAAGCATTGTCGTTCTCCTAAATGTAAAAAATGATCTGTCAAAGAAGATACTTTGACAAATGCTGACGCGGAATGCGCGTTACAGGGAGAGAACGGGAGCTGGCGGGCCCCGATCGGGGGTGTAGTTTCGGAACCAGGGTGTCGAGGCAAGGGATTGCCTGAATAAACACAACCGGACGAACGTGAGGTCGGAGATGTTAAAACTTTGAGAAACGAAGCCAACAGGATTATTCGAGCGGGCACAAATGACACAAACATGATGAAGGTCGAGTGTCTGATGTTTCTCTTTACTCCCGCAGTCATGTGTTGTCAGCTGCTGCTTCGAATGCAGGTTTGGAATCGCAGAGTGCCGATCATGCGAAACGGTGATACTCAAGCCAAAGACCTGGATCGATACCAGGAAGAAGATCAATATGTGATTCTTGTAGCGTGACATCTACAAAATATAGGCAACGAGCGTACGAGAGTCAACGTTCATATGTGAAACCAAAACGGGGCATGCAATGTTCCTTCCATTGCATTTCAGAGCAAGAAAAGCTAACTTTTCACTCGTGATTTTCACTAGGAGGAGCGACATGAAGCGGATTACTTTTGGCTTGATCTGCATGATCTTTGCCTGCGGGAGCTTTGCACAAGAAAACCCGCAACTGGCGGTTGGCCAGAAAGCGCCTGATTTCACACTGGCCTACGCGACAAAGGATTCGATTTTCCGCACTCCGATAAAGCTTTCCGAAGTCGTGGGCAAGCAGAACATTATTCTTGCCTTCTACCCTACCGATTGGAGCGGAGGCTGCACAAAAGAAGTTTGCGCCATGCGGGATGATTTTGGCACCCTGCAGAAACTCAACGCCGATATCCTGGCAATTAGCGGGGATTACGTGTTCTCGCACTACGAATGGGCCAAGCACCACAACCTGCCTTTCAAACTCCTCAGCGACCATAATCATGAGGTTGCAAAGGCCTACGGGAGCTACAACGAGAAATCAATGATGAACAAAAGGACGGTTTTCGTGGTCGATAAGAAAGGCAACCTCGGCTATGTAGATTTGGAATACAGCGTTCGAGACAACGAGGACTTCAATCGACTGAAGGAAGCATTGAGCAAGCTTCCTTAGCAGGGTGTTGAAAAAAGGGAATCATGGGCGTCACGGACCAATCCGTGACGCAAACATGCATAAATTCGGTCATGGAGTGGTCCATGACCGCCATGTTGCTGAGTTTTTCAACATCCAGCTAACTTGCATTGTCTGATACTATTCTTCAAACTCTCTCTGCGCTGATGTCCTTATCTGTATTTTTTGGAACGATGACGCCTTCCCACGCCCAACAAGACCTGAAAAACAGGCTCGCACGCGAATCGAGCGCATATCTGAGATCTGCCGCCCATCAACCGGTAAATTGGTTTTCCTGGGGTGATGAGGCATTTCGGGTTGCCAAGTCTCAAAACAAACCCATCCTTCTCGACATTGGAGCGGTTTGGTGTCACTGGTGCCACGTTATGGACGCTGAGAGCTATGAGAACGATTCTATCGCATCCTTAATCAACAAACACTTTGTTGCGGTGAAAGTTGACAGGGACGAGAGGCCCGATATCGATGCCCGGTACCAGGCAGGCGTCAGCGCAATTTCAGGACAAGGCGGATGGCCTTTGACGGCGTTTCTGACTCCCGACGGCAGGGTTTTTTATGGAGGCACATATTTCCCTCCGGAAGATCGCCACGGCCGGCCTGGTTTTCCGAGAATCCTTCAGGTTCTTTCCGAGACATTCCACAAAGATCAGGACAAAGTTCTTCAGAATGCCGACTATGTCGAAGACGCACTTCGGAACTATCTGGCAAAGTCTTCTGATCCTGTGGAGCTGTCAGAAGGACTGGTCGATTCGGCCACGAGTGCCATCGCACACGAATATGATGCGCGGTATGGTGGCTTTGGCTCTGCGCCAAAATTCCCTCATTCGAGCGCCGTCGAATTGCTCCTCTCACGTTACGACCGGCTCGGCGAACAATGGATGATCGACATCGTCACCAACACGCTGAGGCGGATGGCACGAGGCGGTATCTACGACCAGCTTGGCGGAGGTTTTCACAGGTACAGCACGGACGAAAAATGGGTTGTCCCGCATTTTGAAAAAATGCTCTACGACAACGCTCCCCTTCTTAACAACTATGTTCATAGCTATCAATTGACTCACGAGAAGTTTTTTTTGGATATTTCGCTCGATATCGTCCGGTTTGTCAACAACGTCCTTTCGGATCAGGCTGACGGCGGTTTTTATGCAAGTCAGGATGCTGACGTTTCGCCCGGCGACGATGGAACATATTTCACCTGGAAAATGAGCGATGCCCAAAACATCCTTTCAGCCGAAGAATTCCAGGTAGCCCAGCTGCATTTCAATATTTACGAAGCCGGCGAAATGCACGCGGACACGACTCAGAATGTTCTCTTCCAGGACAAAGACACCGATGTTGTGGCCAGCATACTTAAAATGACTCAGGGCGATGTTGAGCGTATACTTGAATCAGCGAAGCAGAAAATGTTGCAGGCCAGGGGAAAAAGAAAAACACCCTATGTCGACACGACAATATACAGTAGCTGGAATGGCATGATGGTTTCTGCCTACTTTGAAGCTTACAAAGCTCTCGGAGATGAACGGCTTAAGAATTTTGCTTTGAAGACGCTCAAACGTATTCTTCGAGAGAATACGATTGAAAACGAATTTGTGACACATCGGGCCTCTGCTCATGGAAAGGAAGGATTCCTCGACGACCAGGTGGAAATTGCAAACGCACTGCTTGACGCCTATGAAGTGACGACGGAGAGTGCGTATGTGAAGCAGGCTCAAGCGATCATGGATGCGACCGTGAGCCGCTTTTGGGATGAGCAGGATGGCGGTTTTTTCGACGTACCAAAAGATCAGACAGGAATCGGGGCTTTGAGAATCACTCACAAGCCTATACAGGACTCGCCCACGGCCGGGGCGAATGCGATGGCCTTTCAGGTTTTGAATAGACTTCATGTCATCACGTCGGAAGCGAAATATCGCGAGTATGCTGAGCGGGGACTGAAGCACTTTGCGGGGTCTGTTCAGAAACAAGGGATGTTTGCTGCAACGTATTTTCTGGCTTTGGATCATTTTCTCACTCCCCCGCCGCACGTGGTGGTTGTCAGCATCGACAACGACGCTGTCGGAGCGGAACTTTATCGGACCGCACTGAGCATATTTCGCCCCGGGAAAACGGTTTCGCATGTACACCCGTCCCGCTCAAACGATTTACCTGCGACTATAAAAGCCATGGCGCAATCGTTCACAAAACCCGTTGCATTTGTTTGCTCGAATTATTCCTGTGCTCCACCTGCATACGACGCTGAAACGCTTGTTGCAACGCTGAAGTCTTTCGGAAAGCCTGTTCCAATTGGCAGATAGAGGAGAAGTTATGCTGAGAGCAGGCTGGAATTTGAACCACCAATGTAGGGACGTATGGCCATCCCTACGGAACACAGGGCCCGGCGATTTCGGAGGCGCTCGCTGCGCAGGGGACTTGAGAACCACGTCAAACTCCGTTATCCTTACAACCATCAACCATGTCACTGTTTTATTAAAGGAACCATGAAAACACCTCTTACGCTACTCGCACTCTTTTTTTGCATCTCACAATCTCTCGCAGGAGACCCGGACTCCCTCCGTCACCCGATGGAAAAGCACTTGCGCAACATCCGCCAGCTGACGTTTGGCGGGACGAACGCGGAAGCATACTTCTCATTCGACGACAAGAAACTCGCCTTTCAATCCACCCGGGCACCGTATGGCTGCGACCAGATCTTCACCATGAATGTAGACGGGTCCAACCAGACGCTCGCAAGCACGGGAAAAGGAATCACGACCTGTGCCTACATTTTTCCCGATGGAAAGCGCCTCCTGTACGCCGGAACGCACGGTACGAGCCCAGACTGCATTCCCCGGCCCGACCGGTCGAAGGGCTATCTCTGGGGAGTCTATAACGCGTATGACCTCTATACGGCGAACCTCGACGGAACTGAGACGAAACCGCTCTTTGCAAGCTCAGGCTATGATGCAGAAGCGACAATCTCCCCGAAGGGCGATCGCATCATCTTTACATCCTCGCGG
>JANOGR010000236.1:0-8685 GCA_031406095.1 Ignavibacteriales bacterium | reverse complement strand
GAACGTCCAATGATCAATGTCCAATTGGGTATCAAGAGGTAAGAAAAGAATGATGAATCACTGAAGATGGAAAGGAATCAGAAATGACGCGCGTTGATGCAAAAAGCACAAAAAGAAAATCACAGACCGAGCATCTTCCGTTCACAAAAACGAATTACCAGATCCTTCTCGTGGGTTTGCTGGTGATTGCGCTCGGCTACTATGCCCTCGCCCAGGAACCGTGGGACGGCACGATGCCGCTCGTGGTTGCGCCGATTCTCCTTGTCCTCGGCTATTGCGTGATTATCCCGGTTGGAATTCTCTACCGGAAGAGACAAGAAGCTGAGGGCGCAGAGGTTTCTCCGCAGTCGACACACGCTCAATGAACAATCGGCTTGGAGGCCGGGACGGATTTTCGTATATTTGACAACAGCATCACCGCGAGCGTGTAGCTCAGGGGTAGAGCATCTGCCTTTTAAGCAGAGGGTCGGTGGTTCGAGCCCACCCACGCTCACAAGTGAAGAGAAAGAGTGAATGTTGAATGTCCAACAAGGAAGGTCGAGGTTGTCATTCAGCAATAAGAGAGTGAGAACAATGCTCCTTTTTCTGTCCTCGTTGTAACCCGATTCGCAACCCACATCCTCCGCTCCGCAATCCGTTTTGCTTCTTCCCAGGGCTGGCCCTCAATTTATCGGTATGTGAGCGTGAACTTTGAGGCGAAGAGTCGTATATTTGTTCCTGGAGGCCGAAAAAATCGTTGAGACTGATGTCATTCAACCAAACATGAACAAGGAGAGCTATGCGTGTCATTATTCAACCAAGCTATGAGCTGGTGAGCTCGTGGGTGGCGGCGTATGTTGTTCGGGCGATAAGAGATTTCAACCCGACCCCATCAAAACCCTTCGTCCTTGGGCTGCCGACGGGCTCTTCGCCCCTGGGGACATACAAGGAGCTCATCGCGCTTCACAAAAAAGGGAAAGTGTCCTTCAAGAACGTGGTCACGTTCAACATGGACGAGTATATCGGGATCCCTGAAGACCATCCGGAAAGTTATCACTCGTTCATGTGGAACAACTTCTTCAAGCATGTCGATGTTCAGAAACAAAACGTTCACATCCTGAACGGCAACGCCAAGGACCTGGCCAGGGAGTGTGAGGAGTACGAGGCTGCCATCAAAAAAATCGGAGGGATTCACCTGTTCCTCGGCGGCATCGGGCCGGACGGGCATATCGCTTTTAACGAGCCCGGATCGTCACTGGCATCCCGCACGAGGGTCAAAACGCTGACTTATGACACAATCGTTGCGAATGCCCGCTTCTTTGACAACGATGAGAAAAAGGTTCCCAGAACAGCGTTGACGGTGGGAGTTGCGACGGTGATCGATGCGAAAGAGGTGCTCATCATCATCAGTGGATACAAGAAAGCCCGCGCACTGGCCATGGCGGTGGAACAAGGAGTGAACCACATGTGGACGGTGAGCGCACTGCAGCTTCATCCGCACGGGATCCTTGTCTGCGATGACGAGTCGACGATGGAGTTGAAGGTCGCCACCGTGAAGTACTTTAAAGACATCGAGTCATCGAATCTGGACCCCTCTCACTTGCTGAAGGGGTGAAACTCGTTCTCCTTGCTTTGCCCTGAACAATTGCGTAATTTTCCTGTGAACATTGGGGAAGTGGTGGAACTGGCAGACACACCATCTTGAGGGGGTGGCGCCCACAAGGCGTGCGGGTTCAAGTCCCGCCTTCCCCACGAATCGCATGAGGGACGGATTTCCTCCGTCCCTCTTTTGTTATGACCCACAGGCTCCCCCGATATCTCAGCCGACGCGAGCAATACTGCGTCGCAATCAGCACTTTGTGCGCAGCCGGCCGTCGCGACGAGGCCCTCTCCATGGCGAGTGAAGGGATCCGGAGACACAGGATTCCCGCTTCATTTTTCATCGAGCTGTATGTCCACCTCTCGCTCTTCCTCGGTTTCCCCGCAATGCTGGAAGGGCTTGAATTCTTGAGAAAATATCCGCAGAAAATCAAAAGGGGCAATAAAAGTTCAATCAGTGCAGGGCGCAGAGTGTTTCAAAGAATTTATGGAGAGCAAACGCAAAGCGTTTTGAAAAGCCTCGCCGCTCTCCATCCGGAGCTTGTTCGTTGGATTCTCAGGGATGCGTATGGCAGAGTGTTCACACGAAGCGGAATGTCGCTGAAGGAACGTGAGCTGTCCAATCTCGCAACGTTGGGCGTCCACGGCTTTGTTCCTCAATTCTTTTCGCATGTCAGGGGCGCGGTGCGGGTTGGCGTCAGCCGTCGGGGTGTGAAGGAGTCTCTGGATTTCATCAGTGCGTTTGCGCGCATCGATAAGAATCTGTCGGCGAGAATCCTGGGGAAGGTCAGGAAATCGACCACACGCAAGCCTTCGCGTTGATTTTCAAACCCAGAAGGCGTATTTTCGGATTGCAGTTTTTATGCAGGTCGGAGCACATATCGTCGTGAAAGGAATGGTTCAGGGAGTGGGTTTTCGCTATTTTGTCCTGCGGCATGCCGTGAAGTTGGGAATGTCGGGGTTTGTAAAGAACCTGTTCAATGGAGAAGTTGAGATCGAGGCACATGGGGAGCGGTCAGCGATCGAAGAACTTATCAAGGAAGTGAAGGTTGGGCCGCGGGCAGCAGATGTAACGGATCTGAAAATTGAATGGAAACAGTTCGACAATTCGGCGGGACCTTTTGAAGTACGTTAACTCGCACAAACTTACGGAACTGAGCCTCACATGAAAACCCGTTTCCCGGCGGCAAGATTTGGCTTCGGGTATGACATTCACCGGCTTGAACCGAACAGGAAGCTTGTGCTCGGCGGGGTCCACATTCCATCTCCGTTTGGTCTCATGGGCCACTCGGACGCTGATGTGCTCCTTCATGCGATTTGCGACTCGCTACTCGGGGCTGCGGCGTTGGGCGATATCGGCCGGCATTTTCCCAATACAAACAGGAAATACAAAAATATTTCGAGTCTCATGCTTTTACGCCACGTTGCCCGCCTTATCAAGAGGAACGGTTTCGAACTCGTGAACCTCGATTCGACCGTCGTCCTCGAAGAACCGAAAATAGCGAAATTCGTTCCGGCGATGCGCAGGAAAATCGCAGCTTCCCTCAATGTTTCCACAAAACACGTTTCGGTCAAGGCCACCACCAACGAAGGCCTCGGCCACATCGGTCGGGGCGGGGGATGCGCCGCCTACGCAGTAGCCTCCATCAGAGCCATTCCCACCTGATACCACAACTCGTGGAAGACTTTATCAATAACCTTGCGCAGCTGAATCCCTTCTGGATTTACGTTGCCGTTGCGGGAATTGCCTACATCGAAAATATTTTGCCGCCGTTTCCCAGCGATGTGATTGTCGTGGCCGCCGGCTCGCTCGTTGGACTCGGAACTCTCGATTTCACCCTTGCCCTCGTGTTGGCCACAGCCGGAAGCACTCTCGGCTTTATGACGATGTATAAGCTTGGCGACTGGTTTGGCGACAAGATTCTGGAAAAAGGCAAAATCAAGTTCATCCCGCTCGACAGTGTCCACAAAGTTGAAAAATGGTTCAAGAAATACGGCTACTGGGTTGTGGTGGCAAACCGATTTCTTGCCGGTACCCGGGCTGTCGTCTCTTTCTTTGCAGGAATGTCGGAATTGCCGCTCTGGAATGCGACGGCTCTTTCGTGCATCAGCGCACTTGCATGGAATTTCATTCTTCTGTATGCAGGGAAGGAACTGGGTGAAAACTGGCGCTCGATTCTCATTTATCTGCAGGCATATGGCCAGACGATTACCATCGGTGTCATTGTTGCTGCAGTCATTCTGGTATTGCGCTACTTGTACACGAGAAAACAGAAGTAACTTACGGTATATCCGATTTCACTGACTCGCTCCTGTGACTGATTTCCTGATTTCATTCGATCTTTCGGTGTTTCGTTTCGTCAACGGGTCGCTGCAAAACGGCGTTTTCGACTTCCTCATGCCTTTTCTGACCGACCTCAACAAGAATAAGCCGGCCCTGGTGGTCATCCTCCTTGCCCTCGTTGTCTGGTTTTTCAAAGGCGGAAGAAATGCACGCCTCGCCATTCTGATGCTGATTCCAACGATTCTCTTGAGCGACCAGCTCAACAGTTCCGTGATCAAGTTTATCATCGAAAGGCCGCGTCCCTGCCATGTTTTGTCGGACGTCCACCTGCTTGTTTCCTGTGGGAGCGGGTTTTCGTTTCCCTCGTCTCACGCGGTGAACAATTTCGCCGGAGCAATTGTGCTTTCATTCTTCGTGCCCAGGAGTGCCTGGGGTTGGTTCACCTTTGCTGCCATCGTTTCTTTCTCAAGGGTGTACGTCGGCGTCCATTATCCGTCGGATGTCGTGGGTGGAGCGGTGGTCGGGATGGCATGCGGAGGCTTCATCATCTTACTCTTCGGGTATGTTGAAAAGTTTCTGAAATCGCGACGTCTGAAATCCGGGCACCGATAGTGGACCCCCAACCGTTTCTCGGCAGAGGCAGCCGGGTCGATATGTTGCTCGCCGTTTTGGCTGGCCTTTTGCTTGGGCTGGCTTTTCCGCCTTCGCCGTTGTACACGCTCGCCTATGTAGCCTTCATCCCGATGTTCATTCTCATGGAACGGCTGGCCACCTACAAGCAGTTCTTCAGGTATTCCTATTTGTTCCTGTTCGTTTTCCATGTTATTACTTTGTACTGGACCGGCGGATGGACGCACGGGAGAGATGGATGGCTCATGGTAGCGAATACGGGTCTGCTGGTTCTGCATCCTTTGTTTTACATGCCTTCGTTGATGATGGCGTGGTTTGTCAAGAAAAGGTTCGGCCGAATTGCCGGCCTCGTTGCGTTCGCCGCGTTATGGATTTCCTTCGAATACGCTCATTCCTTGAGCGAATTCTCATTTCCGTGGGTCACCATCGGAAATAGCCAGGCATACGACCTCATACGTGCCCAAATTGTCGTGTTTACTTCGGCGTACGGCCTTTCTGCAGTTCTCCTGGCCTTTAACGTTGTTGCATTCATGCTACTTTTCAAGCTGGCCTCCCAGGAATGGGAGTTGAAATCGCGACAGGTTTTTTTCTCAATGGGTATACTTCTGGTTCTCTACTGCGGCCCGCTTCTCTATGGAATAATCGTGAGGGCGACGTACCAGCGTGATCAAACCGCGACAACAATTCGAATCGCGGCCATACAGCCGAATATTGACCCGTGGGAAAAATGGGGAGAGGGGTTTAGTTCGAAGTGGTCATCGTATCAAATGCAGTTGGCTGCATATCTTGCCGCAACTCGAAAAGTGTCGGAAGTTTCGCCGGATCTCGTGATCTGGCCTGAAACCGCCATTCCATTTCCCATCCTGCTGCCGGCATACGGGAATGAACTCCAAAAGGTCGTTCACCTTGTTGACTCGGTGAAGATTCCGGTGTTTACCGGCTTCAGCCATGTTGTTTATGTGGATTCGGCGCAAGCATCAGTCACCGCTCAAAGGCTCCGAAACGGCTCGATGTTCGTGGAATCATACAACTCTGCAATGTTTATCGAACCCGGAAACAAGATTGGCAATGTGTACAAGAAAATCGTACTCGTTCCCTTTGCGGAGAGGATTCCTCATGCTTCCACATTCAGGTTTCTCATCGAACCGCTGAAGTGGAATGTGGGCATCAGCAGCTGGGGAAAAGGAGAAGATACCCTGGTCTTCGTTTTGAAGTCCAGGGCGGGCAAAGAGATAAAGTTTTCAGGGATGATCTGTTACGAATCAGTCTACCCAAACTACGTCAGGGAGTTTGTGAAGAAGGGAGCTGAATTCCTTGTCGTGATCACGAACGACAGCTGGTGGGGGAACACGTCGGGTACGTATCAACATGCTGCGTATGCTTCGCTGAGGGCAATCGAAAACCGCCGCTGGGTTGTGCAATGTGCGAACGGAGGTATTTCGGAAATTGTCGACCCTCTCGGGAACGTATCGTCGCAAACAGGAATGTTCACATCGGCCGAATTGGTCGGGGAGGTCGAGACTCGCTCCGAGCTAACATTCTACACTCGACACGGCGATGTCTTCGCGCAGCTTTGTTTGTTTTGCTCGGCTGTATTCGTTATTATGGCTGCTGCAGATAAAATGAAAAAACGGTAAGAAATGTCATCAGACAGGTTTATTGACCTTCGCAGCGATACGGTGACAAAGCCCTCGCAAGGGATGCGCGAGGCGATGGCATCGGCCGAAGTTGGCGACGACGTATTCGGCGAGGACCCGACTGTCAACCTCCTGCAGGAACGCCTGGCGAAGCTGCTTGGGAAAGAGGCGGCCCTGTTCGTTCCCTCCGGCGTCATGGCGAACCAACTGGCTATCAAGTCGCAAACACTTCCCGGGGACGAGATTATTGTCGAGGAAGGGTCGCATATCTTCAATTACGAAACGGGTGCACCAGCCCTCATTTCGAACGTCCAACTGCACACGATACAGGGAGCGAGAGGGATTCTCACGCTCGCCCAGGTTGAGCCCGCCGTGCGGTCGAAGGACTATCACCAGCCGCGGACGTCGCTCCTTTGCCTTGAAAACACGCATAACCGTGCAGGTGGCACGATTTATCCGATCGACGAAATTAAACGCTTGAGAGATTTCACTCGCAAGCGGGGAATCTTGATGCACCTCGACGGAGCCCGAATCTGGAATGCATGGATTGCAACGGGTGTGCATCCAAAAGAATACGCAAAATATTTCGATACGGTGTCAGTGTGTTTCTCGAAAGGCCTTGGTGCACCCGTCGGCTCTGCTATCTCGGGGACGAAAGAGACGATTCAGAAAGCGAGGAAGTTCAGAAAAGTGTTGGGAGGCGGAATGCGTCAGGCAGGTATCCTGGCAGCGGCAGCTCTGTATGCGTTGGACCATAACGTCGAGAGGTTGCAGGAGGATCATGAGAAAGCGCAGTTCTTCGCGCAACATGTGAAAAATGTGAGTGGTTTTCACATTGACCTCCGGTCTGTTCAAACAAACATCGTAATCATAGATATTACGAAAACTGGGAAGAAGCCAGCTGATATCATGTCCCGATTGAAGTCCAAAAAAGTCCTTTTGACAGAAATGACGAATACAAAGATCAGGGCTGTCATGCATTTGGATGTAACACAAGACCAGGTGGAGAAAGCGTCCAAACTTGTTGCGTCCGCGCTATGAACAAAGCAAAATTCAAACATGTGACACAGCTCCGGGTGAGAAACTATGAGGTGGACTGGCAGGGAATCGTCCACAACGCCAACTATCTGCATTATTTCGAAGTCGGCAGAATTGAATATCTGAGACAGATGGGCGCCAAGATTGATATGAATGCGATTCAGGGCGAATCGAAAGTGGTGCTCGTCAGAAATGAGATTGACTATACCGCCCCGGCTTATTTTGATGATCTCCTGAACGTGCACACAAGAATGTCTTTCATCAAGAATTCCAGTTTTGCGATGGAAGGAATTCTGGAAAAATCGAAAACGGCTGAACTTGTGTCCACGAATATCGCCTTCCATGTATGGCTGAACCCCAATGCGAACAAGTCGAAACCTGTGCCCGACGAGTTTCGCAAGATGGTTCAGCAGTTTGAGGGCTCTGACTGCGAGATTTTCTGGCCGACGTTGGAAGTATGACATCTTTTGAAGAATTCAAATCCCAGGTGGCGCGGGGGAATGTCATTCCTGTGTTCGACACAATCCTTGCGGACACCGATACGCCCGTCTCTGTTTACCTGAAACTCAAAGACGAGTCGCCGTATTCCTTCCTGCTGGAGAGCGTTGAGGGAGGAGAAAAACTGGCCAGATACTCGTTCCTCGGGTTTGACCCTTTCATGACCTTTGAGATTCATGGAAAATCCTTCGAAATCAAATCGTTGCACGACGATGTGACAGTTCTGCCCACCCTTGTGGGGCCGGATGACGATCCTTTGAATGCTCTCCGGAAGATTTTTGCGCATTTCAAAACGGTCAAAACGGAAGGCCTCCCCAGGCTGTCCGGGGGAGCCGTGGGTTATTTCGGGTACGAAACTGTTCAACTTGTTGAAAACATCCCGGTCGTTTCAAAGGACGAATTGGGTATTCCGGACGGCCTTCTCATGTTTTGCGACACGATGCTTATTTTCGACAACGTACTGAATCGGGTATTTCTCGTTTCGAACGGTTATGTGCCTGCTTCCGACATGGCCGAGGCTCTTGTGCGAAAAGAGTATGACAAAGCAGTAGCAGAAATCGCAAGACTCAAGAGAATCCTCAAGAAGGATATTCACGCCGAGCCGGCCGTGCCCCACGCAATCGGAATTCTGGAATATGAAATAACAAAGGATGAATTCCTCGCTGCGGTTCAAAAAGGCAAGAAATACATCGTGGAAGGTGACATTTTTCAGGTGGTCTTATCGCAGCGCCTGAAACGGAAGGCGAACCTGCCGAGTTTTAATCTGTACAGAATGCTGCGATTGATCAACCCGTCGCCGTACATGTATTATCTTCAACTGGACGGCTTTTCCATCATCGGTTCATCGCCGGAGATGCTCGTTCGCGTGGAGAATGGAATCGTGGAAACAAGGCCCATCGCAGGCACACGGCGCAGAGGAAACAGTTCAGAAGAAGATCTTCGGCTCGAGGACGAATTGATCCATGATGAAAAAGAACGGGCAGAACACTTGATGCTCGTCGACTTGGGGAGAAACGACAT
>JANOGR010000197.1:0-3223 GCA_031406095.1 Ignavibacteriales bacterium | reverse complement strand
GGGAACATCTATGGCGTGAAGGAAGCGGGCGGCACCTCAGTGATTTACCTCGCAGCAAAGCCATTCGGCGAGCTTGGATTGAGGATGAATCTCCCGGAACATCCGCTTCCGGATTTGACTTGGGCCGTGATGCAAAAGATTCCGAATTACGTTTTCTGGGGCGGCACATTGCTCGGCGGAATTTGGTGGATCACGAATCGCCGCAAGGAAGTGCAGGCTTTGGAGCGAAAGCTCAGCGCAATGCAAAAAAAGTCGAACGACCATCAACAGTAACCCGGAGGAAGTCATGCATGCGATCAAAATCTCCCGTTTGAAATTCTGGCCCACGACATTTTGGCTCCTGGTGGGATTGGGGATTTACTCCATGGTGGTGCGGTTCACGCAGGGCCTCGGCGGTGCGACAAATCTGACAGACGAATTCCCGTGGGGGCTCTGGATCGGCTTCGACGTGTTATGCGGCGTCGGCCTGGCGGCAGGAGGGTTTGTCGTGGCAGCTTCCGTTTACATCTTCAACCTGGAGCAATACAAGCCCATTTTGCGGCCTGCTGTTCTCACAGCCTTCCTGGGATACATCCTCGTCATCGTCGCTTTGATGTTCGACCTCGGCCGCCCATGGAATATCTGGCATCCCATCATCATGTGGAACCCCCGGTCCGTCATGTTCGAAGTTGGCTGGTGTGTCATGCTGTATACGACGGTCCTTGCGCTGGAGTTCAGTCCGATCGTGTTCGACCGATTCAAAATGGAACGGCCAAAAAAGGTCGTCCATGCGATCACGATCCCTCTCGTCATCGCCGGAGTGATCCTGTCTTCTTTGCATCAGTCATCGCTGGGTTCTTTGTATCTCATCGTGCCGTCGAAGCTCCATCCGCTCTGGTACTCCTCCGCTCTGCCGTATCTGTTCTTTATCACGGCGATCGCGGTCGGCCCTGCGATGGTGACCATCGAATCTTTCTTCAGCTCACGCTCGTTCAAGCGCGAGATTGAAACCCCAATCCTCTCGAAGCTGGGGAAAGTGACGGGCACGGCTCTTGCGGTCTATCTCGTGCTGAAGGCAGAAGACGTTGTTAGCATGAAGCTGTACCCCTATTTGGTCGACTTGTCGCTCGAGAGCTTCATGTATTGGGCAGAAATCATCCTTGGCGTCTTCACGCCTTTGACGCTGCTTTCCATTCCCGCCGTGAGGCAGCACAAGAGCGGCCTGTTTGTTTCGTCTCTTTTTGTCGTATTCGGTTTTATGCTGAACAGGTTGAACCTGAGCATCACTGCTATTGCGCAGTATTCTCCGGGGTATTTTCCAAGCTGGATGGAAATCTCCGTTACGTTGATGATCGTCGCTCTCGGGTTTGCGGCATTTTGGCTCGCAGCAAAGTTTTTGCCGATCTTCCCACCGCAGAAAAATGAACCGGTGGGCTCGGTTCAAACGAAAGAGAAAGACATTGTCGCTTTTATCGATGTACCGTCTGCGGCGTTCAACAGGGCGGGCGAACTGATTCGCAATTGACGACCATGGACCAGGCTCAAGAACATAACATGCTCCCCCGCGATGCCCTCCGCTGCCTGTGGATGGATGCAGGCGTCGTCGATTTCAAACTCTGCGATAGGTTTTTCCAGTGCGATGAGTGCCCGTTTGAGGCCCGGCTTCGGAGTCAAGCGACAGAGCCTGGCGAAAAGAACGGACGTAGTGTTCGACAGACATCAAACGGAAGCGAGAACTTTAAGGAATACTTTGAAAAACAGGTGGACAGTCTCCTGGACCCGTTCAACAATCTCGACCTTCCCCAAGACCGGATGTATTCCAGCAACCATACATGGTTCCAGTGGTCCCGGGAAGAATTCATCGTAGGAATCGATCATTGTGCCACACGGCTGCTGGGGCCCATCAGCACCATCGTTTTACCGGAGCCTCCCATGAAAACCCTCGCGTCTTCTCCTTGCGCCTGGGTTGTTCAGCAGGACGGAGCCATTGCTCTCCAAACTGCTCTTGCAGGAACAATCACAGCGATCAACGAGAAAGCCAAAGAAAACCCGTCTCTTGTGACGAACGCCCCTTACACGCTCGGCTGGATTTTCAAGATGAGACCTGAGAATTGCTCCGTTGACTGCCTCCTCTCAGCTGAGAATGCTCAAGCCTTCTTCCATCGTCAGTCCGCCGCGCTTCGCCACGACATCATTCACCATTTCGCGGAACTTTCGGCAAACGTCGGCTCGACATTACCCGACGGCGGCAGGCATCTGCAATCTGTCCAGGATATGCTCGGCCGCCGAACGTATTTCAGCATCATAGCGCCGCTGTTCGCTTCACGTCCCTCCTGAGGACCTCCTCCTTTTGGGAAGTTTTCCCAATCTCAAAAAAAAGAGTGATTTGTCTGATTGAGTGTTTTCCACGAAAAAGGCTGGAAAACCTCACTGTCTGATGCCTGCTGAGAGGGCACGTTTGTTGCCAACCATTGGACGGACAAAACCCTCGAATTCTATGAGGTTCACAAGACTGCTCGGCTTTAAGCTCTTCCTGATTATTGCGGGCGTGATGCTCGTGGGGGCCCTCGCGTTTACAACATTCACGATTCGATGGCACTCCAATCAATACCTCAGCAATTCCGTTGCGACGGCCGGCCGCATCAGCGACGTCATTAAGCGGTCTATGCATTACAGCATGTTGTTGAACAGGCGGGATGACATCCGCCACATTATCAACACTGTTGGGAATGAGCCGGGAATGGAAGCGATCCGGATTTACAACAAGAAAGGCGAGATCACGTTCTCATCGAGATCCTCCGAAGTGGGAACGGTGGCGAATGTCGGGGATGTGGCCTGCAAAGCGTGTCACGCCGGACCCTCTTCTCCGGACCCCAAACTGTCCGACCTCACGCGAATATTTCCTTCTGACAGCGGATACCAGATCATTGGAATGATCACGCCGATCCAGAACGAGTTGGCATGCGCAACCGCCGATTGCCATGCTCATCCCGAATCGCAGACCGTTCTGGGTGTTCTCGACGTCATGATGCCGTTGCGCGAACTTGATAAGAGTTTGGCGGAGCTTTCCTTCGTGCAATCCAGGAACGCGCTCATCATGGCAGCTGCGGTCATGGTGTTTTCAGGTCTCTTCATATGGCTGATGGTCAATGAACCTGTGAAAAGACTTATTCGCGGCACGGAAGAGATCCGCAAGGGAAACCTCGACCACAGGATCACACTCAAAAATCACGATGAAATCGGG
>JANOGR010000341.1:0-8570 GCA_031406095.1 Ignavibacteriales bacterium | reverse complement strand
TCTCGCCGGTGCGCGGGTCGGTAACCGTTGCGCCGTACGACCATCCACGCGTCGACCGATGAACCCACTGGATGACGTTATACCGCACGTCCATCATGTCGGTACCCTCGGGCATCATTTCGACTCGGAAAGCGTCCTTGTAACCCGCGGCGCTGAATGCCTGGTTCCACCATCGAGCGCCATCCAGGAGCGCAGAGCGAACCGGCTCCGGAGTTCCCCGGTCCAGGTAATACACAATCGGCGACACGGGCTCGCTGAGTGCGACCGCCGGGTCTTTCTTGGCCAGGCGATGTCGGGCGATAAACTGCTTTACGATTGGCTCATCTATCGGTGTCGCATAGTCCATGTAATTGATCCCAAAAAAACCTGCCCGCGGGTCAAACGCACGCATCTTGAAATTATTGTCGGGAAGCTGGATCAACGAGTGATGCTGGCGTACCGTAATCGCCTGAGGAGTCGGCGTTACCTGCTGAACCAATCCGCCCGGGTCATCACCGACAAAGGTAAGGGTGGCTTCGACCTCCGTATTTTGCGGGAAGTTCTTGGTTCGCGGAAGATAAAAAGCCGACCGCGACGCTTCGAGTTTGAATGTGCCCTGATTGGCGCGTCGCAATGTTCCCACGACCTCATGAGCGTCGCGAAGATAAAATGTACTGGCGTCCACGAGGACCCGACCGCCTTCCTCCGCTGAGACATCAAAGCCCCACAAGACTGACTGAGCGAACGCATCCTCGACAGCCTTGCGCTCGTCCTGGTCGTCCGATGTCGCCCGGTAGGAATAGTTCGGCTGGATCAGCAGCACTCGGGGGCCTGTGCGGAGGAATTTCACGACACGGTCTTGCCCAAGTTGTCCCCTGTCGAGCCCTATATCGTTGGAACCGACTCCGGCGGGGAGCGAGTTGACGTACAGAAACTCAGAATTCCATTTTTCGATCTCAAGCCAGATTTTCCCGCCTTTGGCATCCCAGTAGAAGTTGAAAAAACCTGGAAATTTCTCCATCCCCGTCGTTTTTTCCACGATCGGCGATTGTTGAGCAGATGCTGATGTCAAGAATAAGGCAAGAATGAGAAACATGCGTTTCATGAACTTCCTCCTGAAAGAATGAGAATTCGGCGTAATTTGATTCATCGGAGTGCAGTCCTGCCCGCCTTGCAGTGCAATAGTGCAGGCGAGGGTGTGGCTAAGTGTATTTTCTTCATCCGTCCAAAAAACATTCAAAAGTATAGAATTTCATTCCCTTTTCCAAACCAGAGTGTTGACTATTCCAATTCCGTCATGTAAGTTTGTCCCGCTTGTCTGGCATTTTTGATCATTTCTAATCCTTCTTCAGGATAAATCCTCATGCCGCTTGAAATCTCGGCCGGCGCAGTGATTTTTCGCAGGAACGATTCAGAGCTTCAGTTCCTCCTGTTGCACTACGAGCTCGGCCATTGGGAGTTCGCCAAAGGGCACATCGAGAAGGGCGAGGATGAGCGCGAGACGGTGCGGAGGGAAGTGGCGGAGGAAACGGGGATCACCGATATCACCTTTGTCGAAGGGTTCCGCGAATCGATCAAGTATTATTTCCGATGGCAGGGGAAGGGCATTTTCAAGGTCGTCGTGTTTTATTTGATTCGCACGGCAATAAAAGAAGTAAAGCTATCGGACGAGCATATCGGCTACGAGTGGCTTTCCTACGACGAAGCCATGAAGCGGTTGAAGTTCAAGAACAGCAAACAAGTGCTTGAAAAAGCGAACAGGGCGATTCTGAGCGAACAGCGGTAGTTGTTTTCTTACGCCGAAGAGAGTATCTTAGTGGAGGAACATTGGAGGAAGCCATGGAGCGTTATCTTGTTATTTCGCCGCACACACCTGAAGACTGTGCGAAAGCCGTCAAGCAAATAGAGGCCGTTGGCAGCCTGACGCGCTTTGACTGGGGATGTAAGGACGGAGAACACACGGGCTGGGTGATCGTGGAGGCCGACAGCAAGGCAGAAGCGATGATGGTGGTGCCGACGCTTGAACGTCCAGGCTCAAAGGTTGTGAAGCTTGTGAAGTTCAGTCCCGCTGAGGTGAAGGCGATGCATGCTCCATCACGTTAATTCCACGGTCTCATAACCTTGTTAGCCTGATTCCTCGGTTCGCTTCATTTTCCAGAACCCGTAACCCAACAAGCACCATCCTGCCAAGAAGGCCAGACCTCCGAACGGAGTGACTGCGCCCAGCCAGGTGATTCCGGTTGCTGCAAGTACGTACAGGCTTCCTGAAAATAAGACTATCCCTGCTACAAAAAGCCAACCTGCATAGCTGAACTGTCGCAACGCAGAATCCCGCGCTGCATATCCGGCCACAAACAGCGCAAGCGAATGATACATCTGGTAACGCACGCCGGTTTCGAATGCCGCCAGCATTTCGGGCGAAAGCTGCGATTTCAAGCCGTGTGCAGCAAATGCACCGAGGGCGACGGAGAGAAAACCTCCAAAAGCGCCAAGAAGGAAGAAAATCTTTGAAATCATGTTTTGCGATAAACGAGCGTCGTCGAGGCCTGGTTCGTCGGCATCAGTACAATCTGGGCAATCTGAACATGCGACGGCTGGCTTGCACAAAATAGAACGGCGTTCGCCACGTCCCCGGGGGACAGCGGTTGGAAACCCTGATACACGGTTTTGGCCCGCTCCTTGTCTCCCCGAAACCGCACCTCGCTGAACTCTGTTTCTACCAACCCTGGATCCACCGTGCAAATACGCACGGCTGTGTCGACAAGCTCCATGCGCAAACTGTGCGTGAGCGAATCCACCGCCGCCTTGGTGGCCGCGTACACATTGCCCTTCGGATAGGGCTGATAGCCGGCAATGGAGCCGATATTGATGACCATGCCGGAATTGCGTTTCACCATCCCCGGCAAAACAGCGCGGGTCACATACAGCAGGCCCTTCACGTTCGTGTCGATCATCTCTTCCCAGTCTTCAATCTTCGACTCGTGCGTTTTGTCCAACCCCCTGCTCAATCCGGCATTGTTGACCAGCACATCGACGGCTTGCCACGCTGCGGGGAGATTCTCGATTGTTTGCTGGACGGCTTTGTGGTCTCGAACATCGAGTTCAACAACGTGGGATTCGGTCTTATGCCCTTTCTTCAGCTCATCAGCGACTGTTTTGAGCCGCTCTTTCCGACGCGCGGCGAGAATAAGCCTAGCCCCTTTTTCTGCAAGTTTTCTGGCACATGCCAAACCGATTCCGCTGCTTGCTCCGGTGATGAGGACGATTTTATCGTTCAAATTGGACATTCATTATTCGGTGTTCATTATTGGATATTCATATCGGACATTTACACCCTGCCACCGAGCACCTTCCACTCGTGTACAACCTCATCGTTTTGTACCACGTAATACTTTTCGAAGTGCGGCACGGTCAGACACGAATGATTTTCCAGGATTCTCACCCGGTCTCCAACTCTAAATTTTCCCTCGATTTCCTCCACGCCGTGGGCAATCACTTTTCCGTGCTCCTGGGAAAGAGCCCGCACGTGCACATGGGCTTGCAGCCTCTTCTTCTCGTAATCCTCAT
Source organism: Ignavibacteriales bacterium (assembly GCA_031406095.1). Taxonomy (GTDB): domain Bacteria; phylum Bacteroidota; class Ignavibacteria; order UBA10030; family UBA10030; genus JANOGR01. Next base: position 5,024 of record JANOGR010000341.1, on the reverse strand, counting down.
AAATGGTTCCCATGTCCATATCGTTTTTCAAATGAGTCGGCCCGAGATCTTTCGAGAGAGCCAGCGCGCCGGCATCCGTGACAAAATGCGAGGCGCCCGGTTGGTGAGAGATGACGCTCGCCAGAACGCTCACAGCGCAATCCTCAACTCCGCAGACTCCAAGTGCGACCATGGTATAATCATGGAAGCAGTAGTTCCCCGGGCGAATCTCGTCGATACCTTTGAAACTCGGTGCCATTGTGACGCTCGGCGTTGAGCCGATGCTGATTGCTGGAATGTTGATTCCCTTCAACTTCATCCTCCCGGAAAATTCGAGCATGACCGACTGTTCCTGTTCTGCAACTTTGCGGATTTCCTGCGCTGTTTTCCCGCTGTACGAGTGTCCAGCGTGCGTCAGGATGCCGTCAAAGGCCAGCACTTTGGATTCGGCAAGAGAGCGTGCAAGGTCTTCCGCGAGTTTCGTTTGTGGGTCGACGCCGGCACGGTGGTACCCGCAATCCACTTTGAGCCACACATGTATTTTCTTGCCGTCCGTACGCGCAACTTTATCGAGATGTCCTTTGGCTTCTTTGCTGTCAATAACGACGCGAAACGTGGTTTTCTCAGAAAGCTCTTTGATCTTCGTTGCGTAAACGGGAGGGATGGGAAATGCCCAGGTGATATCGTCGAATCCGGCTTTTGCAAATTCCTGCGCTTCATAAAAAGTGGAAACGGTGATTCCCTTTGCACCCATTCTGAGCTGGCGCTTGCCGACCTCGATGCATTTGTGCGTCTTGATGTGCGGTCGGAGGTTGACCTTGAACTTGTCGGCGCGGTCCTGCATGCGGCGGAGGTTGCTCTCGAGGATATCGAGGTCAAGCAGTAGCGCGGGGGTGGGGAGTTGGTCTATGTGCATAATTGAGTCCTGTCATTCTGAGCGAAGTCCCGAAGGGACGGAGCGCCCGCCTGCCTCTGCGATGGTCACCGCAAAGGCGGGCAGGAAGAATCTGATTTCGGGTTTTCAGATTCTTCGTCCCGACTGAAAAACGTCGGAACTCAGAATGACTTTCAACCTAGTAGTCCATAAGCTCCTGAAGTTTGTCGCGTAGCCTGCTCTTTGCCAGGAACTGTTTCTCCAACTCTGTGCTGAACGGAACTGGGGTATCCATGGAACCCAATCTCATGACCGGTGCGTCGAGAAACTCGAACCGTTCTTCCTGAATTGCAGAGGCAATCTCGGCTCCGAACCCTCCTGTCAAGGTGTCCTCGTGAAGCACGAGGCATTTGCCTGTTTTTTCAACTGAAGCAAACGCTGTTTCTTTATCCCAGGGCAGCAGTGTGCGCAAATCGATGATTTCGATGCTGTTTTCGGGAAACTCTGACGCAATTTCCGTTGACCAATGGACGCCGAGCCCGTACGTGAGAATGGTTGCGTCAGTACCCTCTTTCACAACCCGGGCCTTGCCGAGCGGCAGATTATAATACTCGTCAGGTACGAGACCCTCGATGCTACGGTACAAGAATTTGTGCTCGAAATACAGCACGGGATTGGGCTCGGTCAGACTCGTAGTAAGCAGACCTTTTGCGTCAAACGGAGTCGACGGGTATACCACTTTCAGACCCGGCACATGCGTGAACCACGCTTCATTGCTTTGCGAATGAAACGGCCCCGCTCCAACCCCCGCCCCTGTCGGCATGCGCACAACCACGTTCACCGATTGATTCCAGCGATAATGTGTTTTGGCGAGGTTGTTCACAATCTGATTGAACCCGCATGTCGCGAAATCGGCGAACTGCATTTCCATCATGGAGGTTCTTCCGGCGATGGACAATCCGAGCGAAGCGCCGACAATGGCTGATTCGCATAGCGGCGTGTTGCGAACCCGCTCGCGCCCGAATTCCTTGACAAACCCTTCCGTCACCTTGAACACGCCGCCGTAGTCGGCAATGTCCTGGCCCATGAGCACAAGTTTCGGGTCGCGCTCCATCGCCTGCCTCAGCCCGTCCGATACAGCATTCACAAAACGTTTCTTCGACTGTTTCGTCTCGTCCGGTGGAATCAATTCATGACTCGATGAAGCGTAGACATCTTGCAGTTCTTCAGGCTCGTTTGCCACGATTTGAGGCTCGGTGTTTGCCGCTTCCCATTCTTCATCGATTTTCGATTTCAATTCCTCCCGGAGAGAGGTTGCCCTTCCCTTGCTCAAAACACCCTTGTCGATCAGATGTTTTTCGAATGTTTCCACGGGATCTTTCTTCTTCCATTCGTTAAAAAATTCTGGTGGAACGTATTTTGTTCCGGATGCCTCCTCGTGGCCTCGCATTCTGAACGTCATGGCTTCGAGGATAACCGGTTTTCGATCCTTTCGCATCTTTTCGGCGATGCGGGTCGTGGTTTCATACACGGCAAGGACCTCGTTGCCGTCCACTCGGATACCCTCGATTCCATAGCCGATCGCTTTATCCACAAGCTGCTTGCAACGGAATTGCTCCTCCGAAGGCGTCGAGAGTCCGTATCCGTTGTTTTCGATAAGGAATATCACTGGCAAATCCCATACGGCGGCCACGTTCACCGCTTCGTGGAAATCGCCCTCGCTCGTCCCCCCGTCTCCGGAAAACACAAGCGTAATATCTTTTGATTTGTCGAGGTTACTTGCGAGCGCAAGGCCATCCGCCACGCCGAGCATGGCACCGAGCTGCGAAATCATGCCGACGATCCGATGTTCCGGCGCCCCGAAGTGGAACGAGCGGTCCCGCCCCATTGTAAATCCGGATTTTTTTCCCTCCCATTGTGCAAAAAGCTTACGGAGCGGGACGTCACGCTAAGTGAATACTCCCAGGTTGCGATGGAGCGGCAGGATCCAGTCGGTTTTTTTCAACGCCATCGTGCAGCCGACAGAAATCGCTTCCTGGCCGATGCCGGAGAACCACTTGCTGATCTTGCCCTGCCTCAGCAACAACAGCATTTTTTCTTCGATGAGGCGGGGGAGCAGCAACGCCTCATACAATCGGTTGAGGAGTTTGGTGTCGTGTTTTTTCCCGTTCAAACGCAGCGAGGTGAGAGGATCCGAAACTGCGTGTCGCGCCGATGGGGTCTTTGCGCGGGTAGTTTTTCTTTGAGTTCGTTGCTTCAAAGCATCGCAAAGATGCGAAAAATTTGGTTAGTGAAGCAAGTAGAGGGACATGAGGGTCGTGGCGCGATTCTCCAGCATTTCAAGTGACGTTTTCTGTTACTGAGATTCTTTCGAAGACTCCGGTGGCTGATGAACAAATAGTGTCCGTGTCGGATGGGCTAAGTGAATTCCCTCCTCCTGAAACTTCTTGAGAATTCTCAGATTGATGGATTGCTGAATGTCCATGGAGAGGTTATAATCCGGACTCCGAACAAAGTAAGCGACCTCGTACATCATCGCCAATTCTCCGAGCTGTTTCAGGTGTGCCCGGTCGAAGCGGGCGTTCGGCTCGGCCTCAACTATCGCGCGGAGCATTCCGCTCACCGCAGGAAGTTTTTCTCCCGGCGTCTGGTACGAAATCCCCACGGTGAACTCCACCCGCCGCTCGAACATGCGTTTGTAATTCCGGATTCTGCTTTTGAGCAAATCGGCATTGGAAAAGATAACCTCTTCACCGGAAAGGCTCCGCACACGGGTTGTTTTCAGGCCAATATGCTCGACAGTACCCTGATATTGGTCGACGACAATTGCATCCCCGATGACGAACGGCTTGTCCAAAACAATCGAGAGCGACGCAAAAAGGTCGGCGAGTACATTTTGCAGAGCGAGCGCAACTGCAATGCCCCCAATTCCAAGTCCTGCTGCAAGCCCTGTGATGCTGATACCGACATTATCCAAAACCAGCAGGACGATGACCGACCAAAAGACCATCCGGCCGAGGAAACCGAGAACAGTGAGCATCGTGGCACTGCCTGCATCCTGCTGAATCCGACGCTGCACCGTCCGGCGCAGAATGAACGAGATGATCGCGTTTCCCCAGAGTCCAGCCTGAAGCAGCGAAGTGATGACCACGGCAATATTGAGGACCCGCTGCGTTGGCCTGGGGAGGGTGATGCCGAGCGAGGCAACATACATTGCCAATAGGAGCAGGAACAGGACCTTCGTTCGACTCAGAAGCTCGACAATCAGGTCGTCGATATGAGTTTCTGTCCCTTTCGCAAAGTTCCTTAATCTCTTCGTGGCAAAACGCAAAAGTATCGTCAAGACGACATAACTTCCCACGATAATGGCTGCGGCTATCAGCCACTGTTGAAGCGCTAATCCCCAATACATCTTTTCCAAAAATCTCATGGGCTACTCCTTCGGACATTCATTAGATTGTGGGCGTTTCTCTTGATGACATCCTGCGTTTTGAAGATAGCAACCTTCAAGAGAAAAACAAGAAGCTTGTTGTTTCTTTCACGATTTCATCTATCTTTTTAATCGGCCATGAGGAAAATTCGATACGGTATCATCGGCTTCGGTAATTTTGCCGAACGCGCAATCGCCCCGGCTATTCGGGAATCGCCCAACTCTGAGCTAGTGGCCATTCAAAAACGGTCTCTCGAGGCCGCAACATCGAAAGCGGCCAAATACGGCATCCCGCACGCATTCGATTCTGTTGAAAAACTCGCTGCCCACGCCGACGTTGACGCCGTTTTCATCGTTTCGGCAAACTCGGAGCATTGTCGGGAAACCGTCGCGGCCGCAAAGGCGGGAAAACACGTGTTAGTCGAAAAACCCATGGCGGTGAATGTGCGGGAATGCGAGCAGATGATCTCTGTTTGTGAAAAAGCAGGCGTTCGCCTGATGGTTGGCCATATGGTCCGGCTTTCTCCGGTCATTGTAAGAATAAAGGAGCTTATTCGCTCGGGCCAGATCGGCGCTGTTTCGGCAATCAAAACCGAGTTTGTGTACAACGCACGAATCTCTCAGCGTTCCTGGGTCTATGACCAGAAAATCGCCGGCGGAGGACCGCTCTTTGACATCGGGGTGCACTGCCTCGACACGATTCGTTTTCTTCTGGATGACGAAGTCGTTTCGGTGAAAAGC
>JANOGR010000125.1:0-6446 GCA_031406095.1 Ignavibacteriales bacterium | reverse complement strand
ATCTTTTCGTTCATACGTTGATGGAGTTCCACATGATCCCTGCTGGTGCAAAGTTAAGATGCGACTGGTACCATCCCGCGACGAGTTTTTGAGAGGGCATCCTCAAGGACGTTGATCACGAGCGGATAGTATCGGTCAAGTGCGCATTCCACGGCGTCACGCTTCACACAAGTCCCCTCTGGAGATTGGTTTTCGCATTGCATGCACACATTCGTTCGGATTGCCTTCAGGTACTCGTCGAAGGTATCAGCATCGAGACGGCCTGCCATTGAAACAACTTCGGGAAAAAACGTGATCAGCGCGCACGTCTCAACGCGGGGAAGCCGGCAATTTCCTGTTCCATCTCCATCGATGCATTTGCGACAAACAGTCCCTCGTATAGATTCCCAGTATTGTTCCATGGCAATCTCCTTTACCAGTTTAGTGCTGATATCGGCTTAGAATCGACTCCGTGTCGCTTCTGAGAATGTCGATCGATTGAAAGGCGCGAACGATCTCGTCTGTGTTGGGGTCCGGATTGGAAATCACGTTGTGCATGTACAGATCACGGAGGACTTCATCGAGACTCTGGTGATACCGGCGTTTGAGTTCAGCATCGAGATCCTTCAGGAGCGCGAGTTTCTCCTGCGTCTGCGTGAGTTCTTTCATAGGTCTTGCACCTCCTTTGTGCAGAAAAAGTGCGATGGAGCCTCGGACTATTGATTCCATTGCGTTCGGGTCGGGGGTTTCTCGTCGCCCACAATCTGGTTTATGGCATCGGCAATCAAAAGAATGTCCACAGGTTTGTAAAAAATAATTGCCCCCATCTTTTGTATGGCTTCTTCTATTTCGAACATCCAGTGACGATATCCTCTCATGAAGATGATGGGTCTGGAGACCCGCGTGGATTGAAGCACAACAAGGAGTTTGGCGATTTCACCTTGAAACGAGAACAGGTCTATGAGCATAAGATCCGGCGAGGTGCTCGAAATCCTCTCCCGCAGATACTCAAGCCTCGTCACATAGTCAATTTCGTACTGACGTTCAAGGAGAAGCGCAATGCTCTTGGCCAGATCCGGGTCAGGACTGAAGATCAGCACCCTTTTCGCGGATTGTTTTTGTTCGAGCCTCGGCAGTTTTCCACCCGTCACAACACGCTTTTCATGCATCCTGCCTCCAGCAGCCTCATATCCAACATGGTGCCTCATACGAAATCGACGGATTCAAATTCGTTCTTTGGAATGTCCGGTGGAAAAAAACCAAAGTTCTTCAGCTCATCTGGCTCTTGTACGAAATGGATGACGGCCTTCCGGAGACTCTTCTGGACGCTGAAAAGTATCATTGCACTGGCAACGAGAACACCGCCGAGAATGATCGACTTCATATTCATACAGGATTCCTTGCACCTCTCTTCGCAAGGAACATGCCAATCATGTGGAAAGCCTAATCAGTTGGGAGGGCTAGAAACAAACGGAAAGAGTGGTCGAGAAGCGTTGGAAAGAAGGAATTATTCTTGAAATCGAGAAATACTATTGAGGTTTATTGAAATTGAGAAAGGAAACACCGAAAAATGAAGTCCTGTTGAATTGCTTTACCGATGGTGAATACCGAGTTCATCCATCTTTCGGTACAGAGAAGAAAGACTCACACTCAAGGACTTCGCGGTTGCTTCCTTATTGAAATCGTGCTTCGCCAAAGCCTGCTCGATAAACTTCCTTTCAAACTCTCGAACGGCATCCTTGAGAGTATGGCTGCCCTGGGAGAGCGTCACGGAGCCGCTCGAAGCGGTCTGGTTCATGTACTCGGGCAAATGCTCAACTCCGATGAAGTCCTTGTCGCAGAATATCACCGCCCGCTCCACCGCATTCTCGAGTTCACGAACTTCACCCTTCCAGGAATATCGCATGAAGGTATTCATCGCGTCATTGGTAAATCCCTTCACATGCTTCCCCATTTGCTTCCGGTACATATCCAAAAAATGTTGTGCGAGCACGGGGATATCGTCCGGCCGCTCCGACAATGACGGAAGATAAATCTCAACAACATTGAGACGATAGTAAAGGTCATCCCGGAATTTTCCTTCCTCCACTTGCTTTCTCAACTCCTGGTTGGTTGCCGCGATGATCCGGACGTCTATTTTCAGAGCGTCGGTCATCCCCACGGGAGTAATCTCCTTTTGCTCAATGGCTCGCAGGAGCTTCACCTGGAGATTCAACGGGATTTCACTCACTTCATCCAGAAAGACTGTGCCCCCCTCCCCAACCTTGAGAAGACCTTCCTTGTCCATGGTGGCACCCGTGAATGACCCCTTCTTGTGCCCGAAGAGCTCACTCTCAAACAAAGTCTCGACGATGGCACCGCAATTGATGGGCACAAATCGCTTTTGCTTTCGATTGCTGTTATAATGGATGGCCTTTGCGATGAGTTCTTTGCCCGTGCCGCTCTTGCCTGTAATCAAGACTGTCCCTTCGCTGACGGCAATCTTTTTGACGACATCAAAAACCTTCTTGATGCTCTGACTCTGCCCGATGATGTTCGCGAAGTCGTACGTTCTGTTCAGCTCCTGGCGAAGGAGGGAATTCTCAAGCGTGAGCGTGCGATGGTCCAGCAATTTCTTGATCCGGTAGATGATTTCATCGAAGTTGAGCGGCTTGAGGACATAATCGTACGCTCCTTTGCGCAACGCTTCGATGGCGGTTTCGAGGGAACCGAACGCAGTGACGATAATGACGAACGTTTGCGGTGTTTTTTTTGAGATTTGTCCCAACAGCTCCATGCCTCGCATCTGGGGCATTTCGATGTCGGTGATTACGATATCGAATGGCTGCTGTTCGTGCTTCCGCCACGCCTCTATTCCATTACTGGCCTCTGCGACCTGATATCCCTCTTTCTTCAGCACGAACGCAAGAGACTCTCGTATAATCTGTTCGTCGTCGACAACTAAAATTCGTGATGCCATTTACATTCCTTTTGCTGGGAGAGTAACCGTGAACGTTGCGCCCTTCCCCTCTTTGCTTTCCACTTTGATATCGCCCTGAAAGCTTCTCACAATGCCGTAACTGACCCATAAACCCAAACCCGTGCCCTTGCCGATTTCCTTCGTTGTGAAAAAAGGTTCGAAAATCTTATCGATGTCATCCTCAATGATCCCTTTGCCTGAATCGGAGATACGGACGATCACCTTCTCTCCCTTGAGCTCGGATTTGATTCCGATTTCTCCGGGCTTGCCGTCCAGAGAATCCACCGCGTTGATAAGGATGTTAATAAACACTTGCTGAAGCTGGTCGGGAACGATGGTGATGGAAGGCAGTTCGGCCTCAAGAACGACATCAAATCTGATATCCATTACTTTCTTGCCGTATTGGACGATGTTCATCGCGTCTTTGAGGATTTTATTGATGTCGCTCGGTTGGCTTGCATGAGTCGTTGGACGGGAAAAGTCCACGAGATTTCTGATAATCCGCGCGATGCGGTTCACCTGGCTCTTGATGAGTTCCAGCTTCTCTTTAGCGGACTGGTCCGACGTGGTCCTCTCAATGACTTGCACCAGCGATGATATCGAAGTCAACGGGTTTCCCACTTCGTGGGCAATTCCGGCCGCCAGCGTGCCGATGCTCTCCATTTTCTGCGAGCGAACCAGTTGCTCCTCCAGTACCTTTTGCTCGGTAATGTCGCGATGCGCACCCAGGAAGCCGACGATTTTGCCGTTGTCATCCACAATGGGAGAAATGACAAGGTCGGAAAAGAACGGTGTGCCGTCTTTTCGACTGTTCTCCAGATGTCCGCGCCAGACCTTCCCTGAAAGAATGTAGGACCAAACTCCTTTCCAGAATTCCGGGTCGTATTTTCCACTGCTTAAGACATTGGGGTTCTTTCCGATGAGCTCTTCTTTCGTGTACCCCGTCACAAGTTCAAACGCAGGGTTCACGTAGACCATGACTCCATTCGCATCGGTGATCTGGATTGGGTTGATCGTGTGGTGGATGACGTTTGAGAATCGAAGCAGGTCGAGTTCCTTCTGCTTCTCAGACGTTACATCCTTGGCCATAATCACGGTAAAACTCTTCTTCCCAGAAGCAAGCTGTTTCACTTGTACTTCAACGTCGATTTCGGACCTGTTGGCTTTGAGAAGCTTGAGCGCGAAGGAATGGTCGTTCAGCCGGCCGATGACCTCTCGAAATTCTTTTTTCTGAGTCTCCGGAATAAACTGGAGAAACTGCTTATGGTGGAGTTCCTTGGCTGCAAATCCCGTCACGCGCGCAACAGATTCATTGTGGTCGACGATCCGGAGGTCATCGTCAAGAATGAATATCAGTTCGGGAAAAAGATCGAAGACTCTTCCATATTTGGAAAAAGGGACTTCCATAGAGAAAGCAAATTACAGGAAGTTCGCTTCATTGGCAAACCGCTTTTTGAGAGGGTCAATCAAGAAATCGTGGGGTACAAAAAAACGGCTGGAAGGACAACCCCCAGCCGTCTCGAACTGCGACGCAATCCCGGCGTCAGACTTTTTGGAGAATTCGGGGAGGTTTCGGAAGGTTTTCCAGCTTCAGGGACTCTTCAAGGTCGAGATTATCTTCGATTCTCAGATCAGGCTGCTGTCTGAAAATCCCATGCGACCGTGGAATCTCGATTTTCATCCTGCGCCGGATTCCGTCATTCTGAAATGAATCAAACCAATGACTTTCATCGCCGGCCTCCAGCTCCAAACTCAGGGTTTTTTTTGCGCCTTTTCGAAGCACATCAACATCCACCTTTTCATCTTCTCGGTAGGTATCCATGGCTTTCCAAATATCCTCGACATCATCGATTGTTCGCTTGCCAAACTTGAGTATCACGTCGCCGGCTTTGAATCCCGCCTTTTCAGCCGCACTTTTAACTTCCACTTCTTCAACCAGAACACCTTCTCCCTCAGGGGCGCCAAAATAATCACCAAGCTGCTTATTCAGATCCCTGAAATGTAAACCGGAACTGCTGGTTCTGAACATGTGAAGCATGGACGCCGCATTGCGGGAGAAACCAAACGCAAACCCGCGTTGTTTCAGCATCTTGCCGACTGCTACTTGGAATGTTTTCTTTTCGCCACGCCTCAGCGCCGTAACGGTGGCCTTCGTTCCTGGCTCGAGGCGCCTGACGGCTTTCCCGAGGTCATCCGCGTCATAAATAGCACGCCCGTTCACATCGGTGACTACATCACCCACTTCCAGCCCTGCAACGGCTGCTGGACTTTCTTCCTCCACATCGGTCACGCAGGCGCCCTCCGGTGAATTCAAATTGTTCTTTTTAGCGGTTTTGGAGTCGACATCCCGGATGGAAACTCCGAGCCAGCCTCGCTGGGGTTTTTTCTCGCCTTCATCGTCATCGGCCGGATTTGGCCGAAAACCACTGGCCGGCAATGCCATCAACAATACCATCGCAAAAAGAGACATTTTTTTCATGGGATCTCCTCTGGTCTTAAGGGTTTCTTCTTTTTCAGACATCTGAATCCCTTAGACGCCGTCATCAGCCTAATGTTCCCCTGAAACGAAAAGGGACTGAAAAAGGAATGAATGAACAAAACAAGGAGCCAGGAGTTTGAAGAGCAAAAAAAAGCCCGATTCGCTATGAATCGGGCTTCTAAAGCTAGATCGTTTCGGCTTATTGGAAATCGCCGGCGTACACCCAACTGCCAAGCTTGCCTTCGCTGTCAATAACGACCGTGATGATGTTGGTCGCGTTTGCAGCTGATGTTGCAACGATAGTGACGCTGGGTGCAGTCACGGTTGGCACATACGTGCCGTTTTCGTTCGTTCTCATCTTGGTCGGGATCGAGAAGCCAGTGTAGACACCCTGACCACCGCCCATGGATCCCGGACGAATTCGGAATTGATAAGCCTGAGCGGCGAGGTTGTTCAGGTCGTTGATCATCGCGTCCTTATTGGACTGGACGCTCTGCGCGCTGAACAAGCTCAAACCCACTGCAATGGCGATACCGACGATGATAACGCCAAGAATGATGAGTAGAAGTTGCTGTTGACCCATAGAAATGCCTCCTTAAGGAACTTTTAGTAGGTGGTTATTTATTGAATTACGAAACCTAAGCTGATATCTGTAACTAATGCGATACGGTAACCCCAAATCTTGTGCCAGTGAAAGAGTAGGAACAACACCGAAAATTTACGAAAATCAAGTGTTATCCACAAGTGGATAAGCCCGGAATGGGTATTTTTTACCGTTTCAAGTTTTTTTTCCATTATCGGCTTTGGATCACGCTGCTTTCGTTTTCCAGAATAACCTGGCGCAGTGTGCGAAGCAAACTCTCCGTGGTGAAGGGTTTCGGAATGAATGCTTTGGCTTCTTTGATCGAAGCTTCACTTCCTGGATCGGTAAGGGCTGTGAGGCCGCTTGTCGCAATAATCTTGACCTCGGGGTCGATGGTTTTCAGTGCTTTGATCGTGGCAGCTCCATCCATTTTCGGCATCATCATG
>JANOGR010000112.1:0-3974 GCA_031406095.1 Ignavibacteriales bacterium | reverse complement strand
GTCTTTTGACTTTCGGGGCTTTTTTGGATAGATTCACGACCGAAAACATTCCCATGAGCAACTGCATCTTCTGTGACATCATTGCGAGACGGCTCCCGGCGGAGATTCTCTACGAAGACGATTCTGCGATCAGCATCCTCGATATCAACCCGATTCATTATGGCCATGCACTCGTCATTCCGAAAGTGCACTGTAAAGACTTCCTCGAACTTCCACAGGAACACATTCCCGGCCTTTTCCACTCCGCTCAAGTCGTGGCACAGTCGCTTGTCACAGGATTCAAACTCGAAGGATTCAACATTTTTTCAAACAACGGCAAAATTGCCGGGCAGTCCGTTTTTCACTTCCACTTGCACATTACACCGCGATACGAGGACGACAACATCAAATTTGTCCTCGAACTCAAGAGATACGAAAGTGGCGAAATGGAACGATGTGCTGATGTCATCAGACAGCACATCTTGCAAGGAACCTAAGGAGCACGAAAAAAATGCCGACCTATGCAAAGCTGAAAACTCCCTCCAACGGCCAGAGCATCACCGTTTCGGGAGGAAAACTCAACGTTCCGGACCATCCGATCATCCCGTTCATTGAAGGCGATGGGACCGGGCCCGACATCTGGCGTGCTTCGCAGCGGGTTCTCGACGCTGCTGTTTCAAATGCCTATGGCGGGAAAAGGAAAATCGTCTGGTTTGAAGTCTATGCGGGCGAAAAGGCCAACACTGTATACGGGCCAAACACCTGGCTCCACGATGACACGCTGGAGGCAATCAAGGAACATATTGTTGCCATTAAAGGCCCGCTCACGACGCCGGTGGGCGGGGGGATCCGGTCGATCAATGTATCCCTGCGCCAACTCCTCGACTTGTATGTTTGTCTCAGGCCGGTTCGATATTTTCAAGGCGTTCCCTCACCTGTCAAAAGCCCCGAACTCGTTGACATGGTGATATTCCGGGAGAATACAGAAGATATCTATGCCGGAATCGAGTGGAAGTCGGGCACGCCCGAGGCAAAGAAAATTGTCGAATGGCTTGAAAAAGAAATGAACGTGAAAAAAATTCGCTTCCCGCAAAGCTCGAGTATTGGCATTAAACCCGTCTCGGTCGAGGGGACAGAGAGGCTCGTCAGGGCTGCCATCAAATACGCCGTCGAGAGCAAACGGAAATCCGTCACGCTTGTGCACAAAGGGAACATTATGAAGTTCACGGAGGGGGGGTTTCGCGATTGGGGCTATGAACTCGCAAAACGCGAATTCGGAGGAACGCCCCTTGAAGGAGGCCCGTGGATGAAGCTCCCGAACGGAACCGTCATCAAGGATGTCATCGCAGACGCGTTTCTACAACAGATCCTGACCCGTCCGGCGGAATATGACGTGATCGCGACTTTGAATCTGAATGGCGATTACATCTCCGACGCTCTGGCGGCACAAGTAGGCGGTATCGGCATCGCGCCCGGCGGCAACATCAACTATGAAAACGGCTTTGCTGTGTTCGAGGCAACGCACGGGACGGCTCCGAAGTACGCCGGGCAAGACAAAGTCAACCCCGGTTCCCTCATTCTCTCCGGCGAAATGATGCTCCGCTACATGGGTTGGAAGGAAGCGGCCGACCTCATTGTGAAAGGTTTGGAAAAAACTATCCAGTCAAAGGTCGTCACGTACGATTTCGCCCGCCTCACCGAGGGCGCGAAGGAAGTGAAGTGCTCTGAATTCGGCGAGGCAATTGTGAAGAACATGTAACCTTCATCAAATCCCGATTATTCCACGTAGCCAGACTCCTCCGGTCTGGCTTCATCGTTTTCTTGAAAAGCTCTGCTTTTTTCAGTATCATACTCCACAAATTCATTTTTCCACGATGCCAACGACAATCCAGAAACCTCTCGTAGAGCAAGAACACGACGTTGACGTATTGGTTCAGGAACCTGCGAAGGTCATCCTCTTCAACGACGAGGTACACTCATTCGATGAAGTGATCGACCAGATCATCAAGGCTGTCCGGTGCGACACGACAAAAGCCGAGGCGTTGACCTGGGAAGTGCACAACAGCGGTAAAGCAGTCGTTTTCGAGGGGGTGATGAATGACTGCATGCAAGTCTCCAGCATCCTTGAAGAAATAGCTTTGCATACGCAAATAGAAGTTTGAAGGAAAGGAGCATCAAATGACTGGTTTAGTCAAGGAAGCACAAGTGCTTTATGACGCAAAAGGGAAAAAAAGCCACGTGCTCTTACCCTACAGGAAATACGAACAACTGCTTGAATTGATTGAAGACTCGCTTGACTTAAGAGCCATGCGTGAGGTTGAACACGAAAAAACAATTCCGTGGGAGATCGTCAAACGCAAGCTGAAAAGGCACTCTCGATAGTGTTTCGAGTTGAAATCAAGCCTAAAGCCTTTAAGGAACTGGAAGACATTCCATCCCATATACAACGCAGGGTACTAGTCGCCATCGAATCATTAGCACAGGAACCACGACCTCACAGTTCGAAAAAGCTTCAAGGATCACACGACAGGTGGAGGGTACGAATTGGCGATTACAGAGTCCTCTACAGAATAGTGATGATCCAAAAACGGTATTTGTGTATCGGGCACTTCATCGTAAGGATGCGTATCGGTGACCTCATCCGAGATTCGAAATAGTTTTTTGACGTTCTTCGAGCATCGCGGGCATACCATTGTGCCCAGCGCGCCTGTTATCCCATACGAGGACCCCACCCTCCTGTTTACCAACGCCGGCATGAACCAGTTCAAAGATGTATTTCTTGGGACCGGCAAACGCAACTACAAGCGTGCAGTGGACACCCAGAAGGTCATCCGAGTCAGTGGAAAACATAACGATCTAGAGGAAGTCGGCCGGGACACGTATCATCACACGTTCTTCGAGATGCTTGGCAACTGGTCCTTCGGAGACTACTACAAGAAAGAGGCTATCGAGTGGGCATGGGAGCTTCTGACAAAAGTTTGGGGCTTGCCGAAGAATCGGCTGTGGGCCACGGTGTATAAGGACGACGAAGAGGCGGAGCAGCTGTGGAAAAATGTCACGGATATCGACCCGTCGCACGTGTTACGGTTTGGCGAGAAAGACAACTTCTGGGAGATGGGCGAAACTGGTCCATGCGGCCCATGCTCAGAGATCCACATGGACAGAACTCCCAATGCAAACGCTTCTGCTTCCATGGTGAACGCGGGCGTTGCGGAAGTTATGGAAATCTGGAACCTCGTGTTTATCCAGTACGACAGGGATGCGAGCGGCAAGCTTACTCCCTTGCCCGCGAAGCATGTGGACACAGGATTGGGTTTTGAGCGCATGTGTGCGGTGTTGCAGGGCAAAGATTCGAACTACGACACAGACGTGTTTATGCCCGTCATCCAGCGGATCAGTGAAATCTCCAAAAAACCGTATTCGGGCAAACTGGATTCTGATTTGGATATTGCCATGCGGGTCATCGCCGACCACGTTCGGGCACTCACGGTTGCCATCGCAGATGGCGCAATTCCATCGAATGAGGGGCGGGGATATGTTTTGCGCAGAATTCTTCGCCGTGCCGCAAGGTTCGGCCGCAATCTCAATATGCGCGAGCCGTTTATCCATAGTTTAGTGTCAACCCTGGTCGAAACGATGGGCTCGGCTTTCTCAGAAATCAAAGACAAGTCTGAGCACATCCAAAAAGTCATTCGAGGCGAGGAAGAGGGATTCAACGCAACATTGGATAGAGGGCTGGAGATTTTCGAGGAAGTGGCTGAAAGGTCGAAAAGCAAGAAATCGAAGCTGATAAGAGGCAATGATGTGTTTCTGTTGTATGATACTTACGGATTTCCAATAGACTTGACGCAGTTGCTGGGAAGAGAGCAGGGACTAGAGATTGACGAGGATGGATTTGACAAATTGATGAAGGGGCAACGAGAACGGTCAAGATCAGCAGACCTGTCTCTCTCCAAGACCCGTCAAAGAGTTAAGGATCTTGGTACCGCCGAGAT
>JANOGR010000075.1:0-2959 GCA_031406095.1 Ignavibacteriales bacterium | reverse complement strand
CCTCCGGTCTTTTGTCGGGCTACGGCCTTTATGAAGCACAAAGTCGAACACGCATCGAAGACGTCCCCATTCCCTTGCCGCACCTGCCGCAAGCGTTCGACGGGTTTCGGATCGTTCAGTTTACCGATTTACACGTAGGCCCCACCATTAAGCGAGCGTTTGTTGAACGGGTCACCCGGCAAGTCATGGATTTGAAACCCGACCTCATCGCTTTCACAGGCGACCTTGTCGACGGCTCGGTTTCGTGGCTTCGCGATGATGTTGCCCCGTTGCAGGAATTAGCGGCTCCGTACGGCAAATTCTTTATTACGGGAAACCACGAATATTACTCCGGTGCGAACCCGTGGATCGAACACGCCGATAAGCTCGGGTTTAAGGTGCTCTTGAACTCCCACACTCTTCTTCACCGCGATGGACAGGATATCGTCCTCGCCGGCGTCACCGACTTTTCGGCCGGCGGTTTTGTTCCTGAGCAAGCGACGAATCCGGCCAAAGCATTTGACGGAGCGCCGCGAGAAGCAGTAAGAGTGCTGCTCGCGCATCAGCCTCGCAGCGTTTTCGAAGCAGAAAAGATCGGATTCGACATTCAGCTTTCCGGCCACACGCACGGCGGCCAGTTTTTTCCGTGGAATTATCTCGCAACGCTGAATCAGCCGCACATCTCGGGTCTCCACAAGCGTGGAAACAGGTACGTCTATGTAAACCGCGGAACCGGATACTGGGGGCCTCCACTCCGTCTCGGAATCCCGTCTGAGATCACTGTCGTCACATTAAAAAAGGCTTAGCCCGCTTCCCCTTCTGCATGTTTTGCGGCTTGCATCTTCTTCTCCCTCCCGCTACATTGTTCCCCATCGAAAAACAAAACAATGCATCGACAAAACACCCAAGGCCCATGGCATCCATACTCCTTGCTCTCATTCTCTTCGCACAATCAACCATGAATCCGCAGCCTGCCCAATCTTCCCCCTGGGAAGAATTCGTCAAAGGGTTCATGGACAAATACTTTGAATGGAACCCGGATTTTGCGGTGTATCAGGGTCGACATGAGTACGACGGTATGTTTCCTGATTGGACGCCAGAAGGAATGAAAAAGAAGGTCGAATGGCTCAAAAAGCAGCGCGATGCGGCGCTTGCATTCGATTCAAAGTCCATGGATGAACGACAGGCCTTTGAGCGAGATTATCTTATTTCGATTATCGACAAAGACGTGTTTTGGCTTGAGGCAGCAGAGTTGCCTTACCGGAACCCGACGTTCTACAACATGGACCCCAATGTCTATGTTGCAAGGCCGTATGCTCCACTCGAAACAAGGCTGAAAGCTTACATTGCATATGCAAAGAATGTCCCAAAAGCAGCCGACCAGATCAGAAAAAACCTGCGAACACCTCTTCCGAAAACCTACATCGACATCGGACGGATCACTTTTGGCGGACTGGCTTCCTATTTTGAAAACGATGTTCCGGGAGTATTCAAGGAAGTAAAGGACGAGTCGCTCCAGAAAGAATTCCGTTCAGCGAACGCAGAAGCCATCAAAGCGATGAAATCGCTGGATTCCTGGCTCGAACAGCAAAAACCAAAAGCGACAAATGATTTTGCTCTTGGCGCAAAGCTTTTTTCTCAGATGCTGAGTGCGACAGAAGGCGTGAACGTGTCGCTCGATGAACTCGCGCGGATCGGAAAACGGGACCTCGACCGCAACCTCGAAGCCTTGAACGAAGCCTGTGCCGCATTTGCGCCGGGCAAATCCGTTCGGCAGTGTATTCAGGCTGTGAATGCGCGTAAGCCCATGGGCGGCCCCGTCGAAGGAGCCCGACGCCAGCTGAGCGGCCTGCGGGATTTTCTTGTCCAAAAGAACCTGGTCTCAATTCCCGGCACAGAAGTGGCTCAGGTCGAGGAATCCCCGCCGTACCAGCGATGGAATTCAGCGTACATCGACATTCCCGGTCCCTTCGAAAAAAACCTCCCGTCCGTGTATTACATCGCCCCTCCCGATACTTCATGGACACTCAAGAAGCGTGAAGATTACATCCCTGGAGAATCGGATCTTTTATACACGTCCGTGCACGAGGTGTGGCCCGGGCATTTTCTGCAATTCCTGCATTCCAACCGCTCACCGTCGAAATTCGGACAGGTGTTTGTCGGCTATGCGTTCGCCGAAGGGTGGGCTCACTATGCAGAAGAAATGATGTGGGAGGCAGGGCTTGGGAACGGCGACCCGGAGCAGCACATCGGCCAATTATTGAATGCGCTTTTACGAAATGTCCGATATCTTTCAGCAATCGGCTTGCACACAGGCAAAATGACTGTCGAGGAATCCGAGAAAATGTTTCGCGAGCAGGCGTATCAGGATGCCGGGAATGCAAAGCAACAAGCTGCGCGGGGAACCTTCGACCCGGCATATCTGAATTACACCATGGGCAAGCTGATGATCGTGAAACTCCGCAACGACTGGACGGCATCACGGGGCGGCCAGAAATCATGGAAAGAATTCCACGACAAGTTCCTTTCGTTTGGGGGACCCCAGGTTCCACTCGTGCGGAAAGCGATGATGGGTAGCGTCGGTGCTTTGTTTTGAGCTGCCTCAGCTTGACGAGTTAGAGAAGAGATAAAAATGCTATATTGCGTCGTTTACGCGAGTTGTGACGCAATGGCGACGCCCCAATCGCATTCCTGAAATGACGACAGTCATCACATCCGCAGCAATCACCGCGATCCTATTCGTCATTGCTTCGTTTGCAATCTCCGAATCCTGGACATACTACGTACCGGCCTTTCTTATCTTGACCGTGACAATGTTACACTTCATAAATAGCAGAAATGAGACCATTGCCAAAAGTATCATCGCAAAGCACTCTGACTCTCTTCTCGAGATCGAAAAGAGGATGCTTCTTTCAAGTCCGTCTCTCCTTATTCCTCACTTGACATTGAGCTCAACTTTTGCGAAGGTCGATGGCTCATC
>JANOGR010000063.1:0-15264 GCA_031406095.1 Ignavibacteriales bacterium | reverse complement strand
TGCTTAAGCTTCAGCCACTTGATCATGGGATGATTCTCGTCATAACCCTGGGGGACTCTCTTGAGCATTTCGCCCTTGAGCTTTCCAAACATCTTGAGAAATCTCCGGTCGTTCACGATTTCGAGAAACTCGTCCGACTGTTGTGAGATGGCCATCCTGATTTTTTTCAACTGACTGCTGTCCGGCATGTAGAGCCCCGCCCCAGCGAATGTCTCCCCCGGCTCAATGTTCATGTAATACCCTGAACCCAGAAATCCCTTCGGCTTCCCCCGCAAAACAAAATGGGCGGCAATGTGTGTCTTGTACGGAGTTTTGTCCTTGCTGAATCGGATATCTCGATAAATTCTGAAAATTGATCGTTTCGGATTTACTTCATACTCGGCGGCAAATTGCGAAAAGTGGGGCTGCAAAGCGGCAACAAGAGACTGCATCGGAAATTTTACCTGGGTTTCGTACTCGTCCTTGTGCTTTTCGAACCAAGGCCGACTGTTATTGCGCTTGAGCTTTTTGAAGAAATCGAGCCCTGCTTTCGGAAAGCCGTCAAAGGGTGGATACATCTCCATGTCAAGAAGAGGCACAGGCATGTCTATCCGATCTTGTATTCTTTCCCCTCAATTGCGGCCCGCACAAAGCCATCCGCTTTCCGGAGCCTCTCTTGAGCTTCTTCTTTTGAGACTTTCGCTTTCATCATGACGATCGCTGTTTTTACGTGGCCGCCGGCTTTTGTGAGATGCTCTGCCGCTTCTTCGTACGTCACACCGGTTATGGTCATCACGACTCTTTTTGCCCTCTCTTTCAGCTTCTCGTTCGTCATCTGCAAATCGATCATCATGTTTTCATAGACTTTACCCAGCCGAATCATCGCCGTTGTGGTGATCATGTTCAGGACGAGCTTTTGTGCTGTTCCGGATTTCATCCTTGTGGAGCCCATGACGACTTCAGGACCGACCTCCGGGCAAATCGCAACGTCGACCACTTTTGACAGCGCCGAAAACTCTGCCGATTCGAATGTGGAACGTGGGTTTGTGGTGAGATAGATCGTTTTGGCGCCTTTTTCCTTCGCCCGTTTGACAGCCCCGATCACGTAGGGAGTCCGCAGGCTGGCGGCAATTCCACAAACGACGTCTTTGCTGCCGATATTCTTGTCGTCAATGTCCCTGGCTCCGTTTTCCTCTTTGTCTTCCGCCCCCTCCTGAGCTTTGAACATGGCCCTCTCCCCACCCGCAATCATGCCCTGAACTAAATCGGGGTCTGTTCCATAGGTCGGGGGGCATTCAACGGCATCCAGAACTCCGAGCCTTCCGCTCGTTCCCGCCCCCACGTATATGAGCCTCCCCCCTTGTTTCAGAGCCTGCACGACGAGCTCAACAGCCGCACGAATCTGAGGAATCTCGCTTTCCACCGACGCTGCAATCCTGCCGTCTTCCCCGTTGATAATTCTGAGGATCTCCTCGACCGACCTTGCGTCAATATCCATGCTGGCCGGATTTCGTTGCTCGGTCGAGAGGTTCTTCAGCTGCTCAAACAGTTGTTTTCCTTGTGACATTGATTGCCCTTCTTCAAAACTGTACTACGATAACTTTTTTCTCCAAATCAATCAATTGCTCTGAGCCCTTCAGGGTGAGGTTGACGACGTCGGCCGACTTGATTCCTTTCAATTCTTTGACCTGTTTCAACTCAGCCTCGACGTTTCCCCCCTTAAAGGCAATGACGGCTGGGGGAATAACCTGAAACTCCTTTTGAGGGCTTTTCTCCCGGCTCTGCTTCGTTCCCGGCTTAAGAACCGGTATGGAATACCTCACAAGATCCTTCATGGGTGCAACTCCCCTCGCAATGGTGTAGTCGAACGACGCCCTCAGTCTTTTCCTCTTCGGCATATCTTCAACCCTGGCACAGAGCACCTCGATACCGACAAGCTTCAACTCGTCCATAATAGCCTCGACGGCTTTGACCTTCTTTTGAATCGAGTCCACGAGGGTTACTGCTAGATCGGGGCGCAGGATTTTCAGGGGTATTCCGGGAAGGCCTCCACCCGTTCCAATGTCCATGACGGAGGCATCTCTCTGCAGCTGAAGCACGAAGAGGACAGAAATTGAATGGAGGATGTGGTTTCGCCAAACCTCGTTGGCGCTCTTCCGGGAAACAAGGTTAATCTTTTGATTCCATTCAAGGAGGAGGTCAGCAAATCGTGCTAGTTGGGCAATCTGGACGTCTGTAACGCTGAGCCCATTCTGCAGGCAGACCGTCCTGAGCCTGAGCGCTGGGTTTTCCGCATCAAAACCCGGTTGGGAGTCCGTTTCACGTGAAACAGTCACTTCTTGAGGTAAACCATGAGGACCGAGATGTCCGATGGGGTCACGCCGCTGATCCGGGACGCTTGGCCGATGGACGATGGCCGCACTTTCGAGAGTTTTTCCTTGCCTTCCGTCGAAAGGGACCTGATGCCGCTGAAATCCGTGTCCTCTGGAATCCTCTGCGACTCATAGCCTTCGAATTTGTCTACTTGTTCCCTTTGCCGGACAATGTAGCCATTGTATTTGAGCTCGATTTCAATCTGTTCAACCGATTCCCGGCATAGGCGGTCGTCTTCGCCCAACAAGGAGGCCCCAAGAGTGCTTGTTCTCACCGACTCCAATTCCAGTAGTCCCGCCAGAGAGACTTCGGGCCGCTTCAGGATTTTTGAGAGCTTCTCATTCTCCGAGATCTTGTCCGCTCCGAGCCTTTCAAGGTAGGAGTTCACATCCGCCGGACGCATTGAAAGAGCCTCCGCCAGCTTTATTCCCTCATTCACGAGGCGCCTTTTTTTCTCGAACCTGGTGAACACGGCGGGACCTTGGAGACCAAGCCTCTTTCCGTGATCCATAAGCCTCATGTCCGCGTTGTCCTGGCGAAGCAAAAGTCTGTGTTCCGCTCTCGAGGTGAACATCCGATAGGGTTCGTCGGTACTTTTGTTTACGAGGTCGTCTACCATAACGCCGATGTACGCCTCCGACCGCCGGAGGATGAATTCTTCCTCTTTCTGTCTTGTCCGCAAGGCCGCATTGATTCCTGCGATCAGTCCCTGGCCGGCTGCCTCTTCGTAGCCGGATGTCCCGTTAATCTGGCCTGCAAAAAACAAGCCTTCCACAAGTTTAGTCTCAAGTGTGAGTTTGAGCTGATGCGGCGGAAAGAAATCATATTCGACGGCATACCCGGGCCTTAGCATCCTCACTTTTTCCAGTCCGGCTATCGTTTTCAAGCCTTCATACTGGACGTTCTCGGGCAGGCTCGTGGAAAACCCGTTCACATAGACAACGTTTGTGTCGTAACCCTCGGGCTCCAGAAAAACCTGGTGACGCTCTTTGTCCTCAAACCTGACGATCTTGTCTTCTATGGAGGGGCAATACCGGGGTCCCCGCCCTTTAATCACGCCTGTAAACATCGGTGATTGGTCAAACCCCTTCCGCAGCGCCTGATGTGTATCATTGTTCGTATAAGTGAGAAACATGGGGATGAGCCTGTTGGTGATTTTCTCCGTTTCAAACGAGAAGGGGCGCGGCGGGTTGTCGCTTGGCTGTTCCTCCGTTTTCGAAAGGTTAACACTATGCAGGTCGATTCTTGGAGGGGTTCCCGTTTTGAGCCTGCCGCTCACAAAGCCGAGTTTTTCAAGGTTCGCTGTCAGCCCGTCAGAGGCTTTTTCGCCAAAGCGGCCCCCCGTTCGATTCTTGAGTCCAGTATGCATCAACCCACGCATGAACGTGCCTGCGCAAAGCACAAACGCACGGCATCCGATCCTAAGCCCGGCGGTAGTGACCAACCCGCGGATGATCCTTTCCTCTGAACCCTGTTTCTCTTCGGTAAAGATGTCATCCACCGAATCCTCCAGGATGTCGATATTCTTGTTTAATTCGATTCTCTTGCGGGCTTCCCTGGAGTACCATTCACGGTCGTTTTGACACCGGGGAGACCAGACGGCTGGCCCCTTGGACATGTTAAGCATCTTAAACTGAATTCCTGTGGCGTCAGCGAGCTTTCCCATTTCACCGCCGAGGGCATCTATTTCCCTGACGAGGTGGCCCTTCGCCGTCCCACCGATGGCAGGGTTGCAAGACATCCTTCCGATGGCCGCTTTGTCCATCGTGACCATCAGAACAGAGCATTCCATTCTCGAGGCAGCCAGCGCCGCCTCGATGCCGGCATGGCCGCCACCGGCGACAATGACGTCATAGAATTGCTTTATTTCGAAGGTCCCTTGTTCCACGTGGAACGCTCTATTTGCCGATACAGAACTTGGAAAAGATGTTGTTCAGAATCTCGTCCGTTGTTACTTCTCCGGTGATCTCACCGAGGCTGTCCAGAGCCCTCCTGAGGTCCACCGCCACAAACTCGCCAGACTTGCGCTGCTGAAGGGATTCCAGGGCCATCTCAAGGCTCGCCTTAGCGTTATTGAGAGCCTGGAAGTGTCGTATGTTCGTGATAGTTACGCCTGCCTCGGAGATCCCTTCGACTCCCGCCGACCGCATCAAAAGTTCCTTTAAGTCGTCAAAGCCCTGTAAGGTCAACGCCGAAAGTTTTACCTTCGGGATATCCCCGAGAAACTTTGTTCTTTCTCCGATTTCACCGTTGAGGCCAGGCACGAGGTCAACTTTGTTCAAGGCCGCTATCTTACTAGCTCCGGCCGGGCTTTTATGATTCACAAAATCGAGAATTGCTGATTTCTCGGCTTCATCCGGGTTTCTTGAGACATCGATTACAAGCAGCAGGATGTCGCCTGTTCCGGCTTGAATCTCTGTTCGACGAATGCCTTCACGCTCAATGATGTCACTGGATTGCCTCAGACCGGCTGTATCAACTATCCTGAAAAGTAACCCGTTGAGGCTAATCTGCTCTTCGATGACATCTCGTGTCGTACCCGCGATCTCGGTAACGATTGCCCTATTGTCGTTGAGAAGTGCGTTGAGGAGGCTTGATTTGCCGGCATTCGGAGCTCCGACCAAGACTACCTTAATTCCCTCCCTGTAGCTTCTACCTATGTCATACGTTGAGCAGAGGAGTTTAATCTCGTTTATGGCGTTTGCAAGGTTTTGTTTGACCTCGGGCTTGTTTGTGAACTCATAACCCTCTTCAGTAAAATCAAGTTCAAGCTCAAACAACGAAACCGCCTCAAGAAGCTGGTTCCTCAACTTCTGGACTCTCGACGATAGGACTCCCTCGAGTTGGGCGAGGGACGAACGGTGGGCTGCCTCAGACTTCGAGTGAATAAGGTCTGCCACGGCTTCAGCCTGCGATAGGTCAAGTTTACCGTTCAGAAAGGCCCTTTTTGTAAACTCTCCGGGCAAAGCCAGACGGGCTCCGTAGTGAACGAGCGCCTCGATCATCCTCTTGCTAACGAGAATGCCGCCATGGCAACTTAGCTCAACCGTATCTTCGCCTGTGTATGAATGCGGTCCCCTGAAAACGACTGCAACGACTTCGTCCAAGAGCGAGCCGTCCCCGCCGACGAACCTGCCGAAGTGAGCTGTATGCGTCAGCGCATCGCTGAGCGTGGCTTTCCCTTGAAACCCCCGGCTTGCAATCTGGAGACTGTCAGGACCGCTCACGCGGATGACCGAGAGTCCGCCTTCGCCCGGTGGCGTAGCGAGCGCAACGATGGTGTCGGTTTGAGATGTCAGCTTCATGGCTTGTCCGGCATTGGAGGGACACAATGTACAAAACCCCGCCGGCTTTTACAACCGAGGGCTTTTAAACTCTATGGGGCAGTGCGACTACTTCCTGAGCTTTCTCAGCTCGTCCGGGAATTTCCCAAATATCCCGCCACGGCGCTTTTTCGGCTCGACTTTTCTCAGCGGCTCCTTGTCGTGTTGCTTGTTGATGAGGATTTGCTGAGCGATAGACAAGATGTTAAAAACCGCGTAGTAGAGATTCAGGCCTGATGGCAGCCCGTTGAACACGAGCGTGAGCATGACCGGCATAAGCCAGACCATCATTTTCTGACGGGGGTCTTTTACGGTCATTTTCTGTTGCACGAACATCGTTATTCCCATCAGCAAAGCAATACCGCTGATATCTTTCATACCGAAGATTGGTATGTGAAAGGGAAGGCTAACGATTGTGTCGGGGATGGAGAGGTCGGTGATCCACCAGACGAAATTGGCCTGCCTGAGGTCGATGTGTGCCTGGAACACTACGTACAGTGCGTACAGAATGGGCATTTGTAGAATAATTGGTAAACAACCCCCGGCCGGATTGACGCCGTATTCCTTGTACAGGTTCATTACTCCCTGGTTCATTTTCTGGGGGTCGTCTTTGTGCTTTGCCTTGATCTCTTCCATCATGGGCTGAAGGGCTTGCATTCTTTTCATCGATTTCATGCTGCTCTTCGAAAGCGGGTGGAGGGCGATCTTGATGAGCACAGAAAACATAATGATGACCAGCCCCCAATTGGGGATCACGTAATGAAGTCCGCTGAGGACGGGCAAGAATACGTATTCTGCAATTGGGCGGATCAGCCACTCCCAACCGAGGCTCATGATTCCTTCGAGCCCGTTATTGTACGACTTTAATAGGCTATGGTCCAAAGGACCCATGTATACCTTAAACGTGCTGTTCTCCTCGCTAGCACCCTTGAAGGGCATTTTGATCGCGACTCCATAGATCTCCAGGGCTCCATGGTCGGGCATTGCTTTCCTGTTGCCTTCAAGAAAAGCGCCTTCGCTTACGGGTGATTGGGGCATGATTGCCAGAGCAAAGTACTTGTTGCGGGTCGCAACCCATTCAACGGCGCCCGAGACGTCACGCTGAACGTGTTCACCAACGTTTGGAGCATCGAGATGCGTAAGCTCTTTTCCCGCATATGCGTATGCAGCGGCAAAGCCCGACTCGTCCACGCTGTTGTGCTCCGCATACCGGATCCCGCTTTCCCACACGAGTTGATACTCGAAGTTGGCGATGACATTGCTGAGATTCTGGAGTGTCACGCCCGTCTCGAATCCGTACTCGCCGTTTCGGAATGTAAAGTGTCTTATAATGCTTCCCCCTCCTGCTGACGGAAGAGTAAATTTTATTTTAAATTCAAAGTTTTC
Organism: Ignavibacteriales bacterium; assembly: GCA_031406095.1. Taxonomy (GTDB): domain Bacteria; phylum Bacteroidota; class Ignavibacteria; order UBA10030; family UBA10030; genus JANOGR01. The sequence continues at coordinate 8,203 of JANOGR010000063.1, read as the reverse complement.
GACCTTTACGTAATCGAATGAAACGTCGGCATCAAAGTAGAGGTCGTGCGTGTTGACAAGCCTGCCGTCACTTGTTGTGAAAAGTAAACTGAGGTCCCCGTTTTTCTCATAGTCAACCAGCTGAAGCGGATGGCCGTCCCACGTTTTGTGTTGTTTCAGCTCCCATCGTAGAACGGTTGCTCCTTTGGCCGAAATCTGCGCAGTATACAGGTCGGTTTCAACGGTGATGATTCGTTCTTTTCCTTGCGCCCTGGCCGCGAAGAACTTACTGAACGGGTCCGTTTGCTTTTCTTGTTTTGCCGGTTGGGCGGGTTGACTCGGCGCTTTTACCGTGTCCTGAGTTTTCGCCTGGCCTTGTGTCAGAGGCTGAGTGGGGGGCGGGGCATTGTACCACATCCACACCATCAGCATGACGAAAATGAGGATGAAACCGAGTATGCTCTGACGATCCATTTTTTCTTGCCTGTAACCTGTTAATTTACAATGTGTTAGGGGACCGGGTCGTATCCTGCGCTCTTTGACAGCGGATGACACCGGAGAACGCGCCGAAGCGCGAGCCACGCCCCCTTGGCAACACCGTGTTGCTCAACGGCTTCGATGGCATACTGTGAACAGCTTGGATAAAACCGGCAGTGGTTAAACGGAAGAAGCGGTGATACAAGAAGGCGGTATGCCTTGATCAGAAGAATGAAAGCTGTTTTCATTTATTGGCTGTCAGTTGCTTTCTTATCATCTCAAGGATAGCGTTGATCGATGCGCTGAACGGTTTATGCTTGATTTCTTTGCGGACGTTGGCTGTCCGTTCTGTATAGAGCAGCACGAGTTTCAGTGTTCCCCCAAACCCTTCGTTTCCAAAAAGAACATGGCAATTGTTTCGGAAATCCTCCCGAAGCCTTCGCTTCACAAAATTTCGAGAGGCTGCATTTCGAATTCTTCGTGTGACGGAAAAACCAGCCTCCACACTTGATGCCGAGCCAGGTGTAAAAAGATAGAAAGCCCGAATTGGGCTCCTTTGGACCGACATTCCGCCGGTCATGACATTGGAGAAGGAGCGGAATCCTCTCAGGGTGTTAATTTGGCGTGTTACCGTTCCTGCGGGAGGAGCTTGTTTCAGCGTTCGTCGCTGACGGATAACTTGTGCCTGCCCTTTGCCCGTCGGCGGCTGAGGACCTTGCGCCCGTTTTTCGTTGCCATTCTGGCGCGGAAGCCGTGTTTGTTGAGTCTTTTTCGTGTGTGGGGTTGATAGGTTCTTTTCATTGATCGGACTTCTCCTTGCTCACATCGCTTTTTGCTTCATTAAGGAAGACCAATCTACGAAAATAAATAAGCACAAACAATACTGGCTGCTCGTCGTTGATCTCTTTGGCTGTGTCCGCCTTTTGGTGTATCTAAATCCAGATAGCGGCCAAAAATTTGTTGAGTTTGTAATTTTTCCACTTGCGTTGCGCCCACCCTGGTGTTATAATGATCGCCCAGCTGAAGTCGTAATCTGATGTTAATAATTTGTGCACAATTTTTAGTAAAAGCGTTTTCCCTCTATCCTGTTGATTTACTTTGATTTTGCGTGTGACCCTTTTCGTGTTGATAACATGGTGATTGGCTCTTTATTTCATAGAAAACACAACGATTTATGGCGTTTTTGTGTTGTGAATTATCGTTTGGCGGCTGTATCCTGTTATTTTTCGATTATCCACTACGTGAACAACTTTGTTGATAACCCGTCGATAACTTGTAAATAGGAATTCTGTCATGGAAACACAGCAAATGGAGCTAGGGGTCGCTCGGCCAACACTGGGTCCGCAACGAGTTTGGGATGACTGCCTGGATAGAATCCGTGATGAGGTGTCCACGCTCAGTTTCAAGACCTGGTTCCAACCAATCATCCCCGTGAGCCTCAATGGATCAGAGCTTACAGTTGAAGTCCCCAGCCAATTCTTTTTTGACTGGGTAGAAGAACACTACAACTCGCTCATCCGAAAGACCATTACGGCTGTTTTAGGGGGCGAAGCAAAACTGTTCTATTCTGTGGGCACGGAAGATCGTCCGGATCTGTCAACCAGTATCTCGGTTCTTCCAGCGGCCAACAATAGCGTGCTTCAGCGCGTGCCCTTTTCACCTCATGTGCCGTTTCGCACCGATAATCTGCCGACCGTCCACACGAATCTCAATCCCAGATACACTTTCGACAATTTCATCAAGGGAGATAGCAATCAGTTGGCGCGCGCGGCCGCCATGGCGGTTGCGAATAACCCGGGCGGCACCTCGTTTAATCCGCTTGTGCTTTATGGTGGAACGGGCCTGGGAAAGACCCACCTGATGCACGCTCTCGGCAACCATGCTCTCACCACCGGCAAGGCGCGTCGCGTTGTGTATGTCTCCAGTGAGAAGTTCACGGTCGACTTCGTTGAAGCAATTCAGGCAGATAAGATTAACGAGTTTTCCTTGTACTACCGGAGTACCGACCTGCTGGTCGTCGACGATATTCAGTTCTTTACCGGTAAAGAAAAAACCCAGGACAACTTTTTTCACACGTTTAATGCGCTCTATCAGTTGGGCAAGCAGATTGTGCTCTCTTCCGACGTTCCGCCGAAAGAGCTCAAAGGCCTTGACGAGCGCTTGATCTCGCGTTTCCAGTCCGGCCTCACGGCTGATATACAAGCCCCCGACCTCGAGACCCGCATAGCTATTCTCAGGAAGAAAAGCGAAGAGAACAACCTTGAACTTCCCCAGGATGTCGTTGAGTTCATTGCCGCAAATGTGAAAAGCAACATCAGGGAGCTGGAGGGATGCCTCATCAGCCTGCTTGCCAGGGCCTCGCTGGAATCCCGTGAAATCAGCGTTGCGCTTGCCAAGGAGGTGTTGCGTGTTGTTGTCAACGACACCCGGTCTCCGATCACGATTGAGCATATTCAAAAGGTCGTGTGCGAGTATTTCGATATCCCGGAAGACCTTCTCAGGGCAAAAACCCGCAAGCAAGAAGTCGTTACTGCCCGTCAAGCTGCAATGTACCTTGCCAAAGAGCTAACCAATTCCTCACTCAAGACTATTGGCCTGCACTTTGGAGGCCGCGATCATAGCACCGTCATCCACGCTTACCAGTCTGTGGAAGACCAAATGAAAACAAACGCGGGGTATAAGCAACATCTGGAAAAAGTACGCAAGCGGGTAGAACTCAACTCTTTGTAAGTGTGGATATCCCCACGGTTTCTATGTGAATCCGTGTGAAGTTGATGTTTATAAGACTGGTGATTTTTAAGTGAGAAGCTATTCTCGCTGAAATATTAACAATCACCGTTTTTTACACACACACAATCCACTATTCAATAAGCGCAGAAAGGTCTCTTTCTTTCTGCTTGGCGGCTGTTTTTGATGTTTTCATCTTTGTTTTCCACACAACTCACAGCTTTATAATAACTCTTCTCTTTTCTTTCTTATATATATAGTTATAACAGCTAACTTCTTTAAAAACTTAGACTTACAAAGTCTCTGTAAGACTATAATCCTTGTATTTAGAGGCCTTTTTTCGTAAACTACACTCGTTCACTGCCTTACCTGTACTCGCCTGGAGGAACAATCTGAATGAAATTCTCCGTTGCCAGCACCGAACTTCAAAAAGGACTCACCCGAATAAGTGGTGTTGTACCTTCCAAGTCAACCTTACCCATTCTTGAAAACATTCTCTTTAATTTAGCGAAGAATACACTCCGTATTTCAGCTACAGACCTCGAGGTTTCGATGTCTGCGACCATTGATGTTAAGGGATTAGAAGATGGATCGGTTGCGGTACCGGCAAAACGAGTCATGGAAACCATCCGCTCGTTGCCCGAGATTCAGCTTATTTTTCACGCAGACCCGTCTTCGAACAAGATCAAAATGATCACGGAAAATGGCGAGTATAACCTGGTCGGTGAATCGAGCGAAGAATTCCCGGCGGTCCCACAGTTCAAATCCGACGAACAATTTGCACTTCAAGGCGGGATGCTCAAAAGCCTTATTCATCGGACGATTTTCTCCGTAAGCACCGATGAATTACGGCCGGCAATGACAGGCGTACTTCTACAGTTGAAAGGCTCCGACGTCCGTGCTGTTGCGAGTGATGGCCACCGGCTCGTCCGCATCAATTTTTCAGGCTTGAAGCCGAAGTTCAAAAAAGACATTATCGTCCCGGCAAAAGCGCTCGCTCTGGTTTCCAGATCCGCCGAGGAAAACGACAACACGATGGCCGTCGACAGCTCGCACGTCCAGTTTACATTCGGTAACACGACACTCACATCGCGCCTTATCGAGGAAAGCTACCCAAACTACGAATCTGTGATCCCGCTTGACAACGAGAAAAAACTTGCCGTGAGCAGAGATTTACTCTTAGCTTCGGTCAAACGTGTTTCTCTGTACTCAAGCTCCACAACGCACCAGGTTCGATTCGCGTTGAAGAAGAACGAAATGCTTGTCACGGCCGAGGATATCGACTTTGGGGGAGAAGCGAAAGAGAAAATCCCGTGCCATTACGACGACGAACCGATTGAAATCGGTTTCAATTCAAGCTATGTCGTCGATATTCTGTCGCACATTGAATCCGACGATGTGGTGTTCAGGTTTAGCAGTTCTGTGCGTGCGGCCATTGTGGCGCCGGCAACGCAACGGGAAAACGAAGACGTGCTTATGTTGGTGATGCCGATGAGGTTAAACAACTAAATTCCGGTGAAACAGTTTGGCTGTAAACCTGATAGCCCCGTTCGTCGGGGCTATCGTGTTGTAAGCAAGAAACCCCGATGAGAATCCGGTCCATACAAATGCGGAATTTTCGCAATCACAAGGCCACAAACGTGCAATGCGGCGAACAAAGCAACGTGTTTGCGGGCGAAAATGGTGAAGGAAAAACAAGCATCCTCGAGGCACTCTCGTTTTTATGTCTGACGAAGAGTTTCTACGCCGGCAGCGATGCCAACGCGGTGCAGATCGGCGAAGCGGGCTTCGATGTGGCGGGTGAGCTTATTGCAGACAAAGGCGTCGAGTACCGCATCGCACTCGGCTATACCGCCACGGATAAGGAAAAAACGTTTTTGGTGAACAAGTCGCCACTAGAGAAGCTCTCGGCAGCGATCGGCATGTTTCCCGTTGTCGTGCTTGCTCCTGAGAACGGCGCCATCACAGCCGGCGCCCCGAGTGAGCGGAGGAAATTCCTGGATCTTGTGCTTGCGCAGTCGAGCAAATCATACCTGGAAGACCTGCTGGAGTATCGTCGCGTGCTCAGGCAGAGGAACAAGATCCTTCTGGACGCCAGGTTTTCCCGCCAGGATTGCTCCGGGCTTCTGGAACCGTGGAATGAAAGCCTTATCAGCCACGGCACGAGGATCGCGCTGAAACGCCTCAGATTCGTCAACGAGTTCAACCCGTACGTCACACGCGTCTACGAGGATTTGGCCGGCGGTTCTGAGAAGCCCTCGGTTATCTATCAGTCTGCCCTGCAAGTCGAAGGCGGCAACGCAGCAGAAATCGAGCGAGAGTTTCGCACTCGCCTTGCTTCCAGCGCACACGAGGAGCAGCGCACCGCCGCAACAACGGTCGGGCCGCATAGAGACGACCTGCAACTGAAGGTCAACAACATGGACGCACGACAGTTCGCGTCGCAGGGTCAACACAAGACGTTCCTGGTGGCCCTGAAAATAGCGGAGTTCAACTATATGAAGGACGTCTGCAGTGAAACGCCCGTCTTCCTTCTGGATGACGTGTTCAGCGAACTCGACGAGCACCGCTCGCAGCGGCTCATTCACATGACGCAATCGCTCGGCCAGACGTTTATCACGACGACAGACAAGAAGCTGTTTGAGAACGCTTTTCCCTGGACAGATCATCACCGGAAATTTTTTGTCAAAGGCGGTACAGTCCTGTATGCGGAAAGCCCGGCCCTCATCAATTAAGCAGCTCGGCGCCGCCATGGATGAGTTGATGGGCGGCCTGGGGATCAAGAAAAAGATTGACGAGTACCAGGCTGTGGTGCAATGGGCGAAGATCGTGGGAGACCACATTGCAAAGTTTTCGGAGGCAACACGGATTAAACAGGGCGTGTTATTTGTGCGGGTGAACGTAAGCACGTGGCGCAACGAGCTGCAGCTCAGAAAGCCGGAGATCATCCGTAAGCTGAACAATGCACTTGGGGGCGAGTTGGTGAAGGACATTAAGTTTCAGTAGCACCAACCTGTCATTCCCGCGGATTTTTAGCGGGAATCTAGAACTTTGCTTGGTCCTGGATTCCGTCTTAAAATCCGACGGAATGACAAGAAAAAAAAGAAGTCAACTAAAGGATTCCATGGGAAAAACTGACACAAAGAAAACGAAATCTGACGAGAAACCGGAAAAAGCCAAGGGCAAGAACGGCGCACGCGGCAACGGAGGAGACTATACCGCTGACGACATCACCGTCTTAAAGGGCCTGGAAGCCGTCCGGCGGCGGCCGGCGATGTATATCGGCGACGTGAGCGCACGAGGCCTTCATCACCTGGTGTACGAGGTCGTCGACAACTCGATCGACGAGGCGCTGGCCGGATTCTGCAGGAACATCGCCGTCAGGATCAACAAAGACGGCTCTTTGACCGTCGAAGACGACGGCCGCGGTATTCCTACTGACATCCACGCTGAAGAAAAGCGCTCGGCCCTCGAAGTCGTTATGACAGTCCTGCACGCAGGCGGCAAGTTCGACAAGAACAGCTACAAAGTCTCCGGTGGTTTGCACGGTGTCGGCGTTTCAGTTGTCAACGCGTTGAGTGAGTGGCTTGAGGTCGAGGTCTACCGCGAAGGCAAGGTTTCTTATCAGAAATACAAAAGGGGCGACCCCGTTGCACCCGTGAAGATGACGGGCAAGGCTGAGAAGGGCAAGACGGGCACAAAAGTCACCTTCATACCCGACCCCATGATTTTCAAGAATCGCACTTTCAAGCAGGAAACTCTGGCAGAGCGGCTGCGGGAGCTTGCGTTTCTCAATCGCGAAGTCACACTCAGCATTGAAGACCTTCGCGAAGAGAATCTGGAAAAAGAAACGTTTCACTTTGAAGGCGGGCTTGTCGAGTTTGTGAAATACATCGACACAACGCGTCATGCTGTTACAAAAAAAGTCTTCTACGCAAAAGGCCAGGACAAAGACGAAGACGGCCGCGCAGTCGAGGTCGAGACGGCGTTTCAATACAACGACCAGTATAACGAGAACGTCTTCACGTACGTCAACAACATCAACACGCACGAGGGCGGAACACACCTGGTCGGTTTCCGCACGTGCCTGACACGCACGCTGAACAACTATGCCTCCAAGGCCGGCCTGGTAAAAGAAAACGGTATCCAGCTCACGGGCGACGATTTCCGCGAGGGGCTGACGGCGGTACTCAGCGTGAAAGTGCCGGAGCCGCAATTTGAAGGCCAGACGAAAACAAAGCTCGGCAACTCTGAAATTAAGAGCATTGTGGAGTCCGTGGTAGGCGGAGCGCTTGCCACATGGTTGGACGAGAATCCAACGGAGGGGCGAAGGGTAATCGAGAAATGCCTCCGCGCCGCCGAAGCACGCGAAGCCGCCCGCAAAGCCCGCGACCTCACACGACGCAAGAATGCCCTCGATTCCGGAGGCCTGCCTGGGAAGCTGGCCGACTGTTCCATCAACGACCCCGAGCACTGCGAGATGTACATCGTGGAGGGCGATTCGGCAGGGGGGAGCGCCAAACAGGGCCGGGACAGGCGTTTTCAGGCGATTTTACCCATCAAGGGAAAGATCCTCAACGTCGAGAGAGCCCGGCTGCACAAGATCCTGGAGAATGAGGAAGTGCGGGCGATTTTCACCGCCATCGGGGCGGGGGTGGGCGAAACCTTCGACGCGGCAAAAATCCGCTACGGCAAGATCATCCTGATGTGCGACGCGGACGTGGACGGTTCACATATCCGGACGCTTTTACTGACGCTGTTCTTCAGGTATATGAAACAGATCATCGACCTCGGGCATCTCTACATTGCCCAGCCTCCGCTGTACCTGGTTAAAAAAGGCAAAGAACAGATTTATGCCTGGACAGACGAACAGAGGTTAGCAGCAGTTAAACAACCAGAACACGTGCCGTTAGTTGCACATAACTGCACAGGATTCTGAAGTGCAGAGGTTCCGCCATCGCCAAAGTCCCACGACCATGAAGTTGGAACATTTGTACTGAGGTCAGTAAATACAACAGTT
>JANOGR010000327.1:0-28484 GCA_031406095.1 Ignavibacteriales bacterium | reverse complement strand
CGTAGCTTTGAAACCAGTCAAACGATGCACAGGCCGGAGACAACAGTACGATGTCTCCTTTTTGAGCAAGTTTTTTTCCGGTCGTCACGGCTTCGTCCATGGATGTCGCTCGTTGGACCGGCACAGCTCCGTTGAAAGCTTTTTCCACTTTGTCGGCGGATTCCCCAATTGCCACAATTGCTCTCACATGCTTTTTGACCAGCCCTGCCAACTTTGAATAATCGTTGCCTTTGTCTCTTCCTCCCAGAAGAAGCACGATGGGCTCGTTGAACGCCTGCAGTGCGTGCCACACGGAATCGACATTCGTGGCCTTGGAGTCGTTGATGTACCTTACGCCGTTCACCTCCCGTACGAACTCCAGGCGATGTTCCACACCTTTGAAGTTTCTTAACGTTGCCCGAATCGACGCCGGGCCAACACCGACAAGCTGCGCGGCAAGAGTGGCCGCCATGGAGTTGTACAGGTTGTGCACACCTTTGATCGATATCTCGTCCGTCGGAATAAACTCACTTCGTTGGCCGCCGAGCACGGTAATCAGTTTCCCTGCCTCCACAAAAGCGCCTTCCTTCTGATTCTGTTGCACGCTGAACGCAATCCTCCTGCAACGAGAGGATGCTGCGGTTTTTGCCGTCCATTCATCGTCGGCCCCGAACACGAGGTGATCTTTTGTCTGTTGATTCATGAAGACCCTTGCTTTCGATGCGCTATACAACTCCATCGAATTCTCGTATCGATCCATATGATCGGGTGTGATGTTCAAGATGAGCGAAACAGCCGGCCGAAACGTTTCACAGTGATCCAGCTGAAAACTGCTTACTTCCAGAACAGCAACATCTGTCTCAGCCAGCTCCAGAACGACAGATGAGAACGCCGTACCAATGTTACCCGCAACAGCATGTTTTTTCTTTGCATCGCCGAGCATCCTCCCGATCAATGTTGTTGTCGTCGTTTTTCCATTGCTGCCTGTGACTGCGACAATAGGCGAACGGCAAAACCAGCTTGCTGCTTCAAGCTCGCTTACAACCTTGATACCGCGCTTTTGCGCTTCCAGAACCACGGGAGCCTTGCTGGGGACTCCCGGGCTGATCACCATCAAAGAACATTCAAACACCCGGTCGGTATGACCGCCAAGCTCATACTCAACTCCCAACGACGCAAGGTTTTCCGAACCCTGGAGTTTCTCGCCCGATTCTTTATCGCTGACGAATACGTTCACATCCTGCGACTTGAGCAGCTTCGCAGCAGCAACGCCGCTCCGGGCAGCTCCAATAATCGATACCTTTGTATGTCTGAGCTTTGCAACATCCATTCAGATCTCTGGACAGCGGAATCTTCTACCTGACTTTGAAAGTTGCCAAACTGAGTATCATCAATAGTATTGCCAGGATGTAAAACCTCGTCACAATCTTCGGCTCGGGCCATCCGAGCAACTCAAAATGGTGATGGATCGGCGCCATCTTGAAGACACGCCGGCCTTCCCCGTATTTTCGTTTCGTATATTTGAAATACATTCTCTGAATGATGACTGAGAGCGTTTCCATGAGAAATATGCCACCGAGTGTCGGCAGAAGAAGTTCTTTTTTTATCAGAACACACATGGCACCAATGACGCCGCCGAGAGCCAGCGAACCGGTATCGCCCATAAACACCTGCGCAGGGTATGAGTTAAACCAAAGGAAACCCAGGGCAGCTCCGCCAAGGGCCGTGCAATAAATGGAGAGCTCTCCGCTGCCGCGCAAATACGGAATCGTGAGATAGTGGCTGAGTTCGACGTGGCCTGAGATGTACGCCATGATCGCAAGGGTCGTGATAACAATGCCGACTGTCCCGATGGCCAGACCATCGAGGCCATCCGTGAGGTTCACCGCGTTTGACGTTGCGGTGATGATGAACACCACAACAGGGATGTACAGAAAACCAAAATCGACTTCGAGGCTTTTGAAAAACGGGACCGTTGTCTTGGATTTCAGCGGAGTGAGTGCCGCGTCAATCCATTCCGGATGGAAGTAAATCACGCCTCCCACCACCAGCCCTACGAACACTTGTCCCACGATCTTGTATCGTCCGATGAGCCCTTTCGGCTTTTTCTTCACGACTTTCAGGTAGTCATCCAGGAATCCCACTGCCCCAAGCGCCACGGTAACAAACAGAATGAGGAGTATGTACGCATTCTTCATGTCCGCCCAGAGAAGAACTGGAATGACACCTGAAGCCAGCACGATCAGACCGCCCATGGTCGGCGTGCCCGCCTTGCTCAGATGTGTTTTCGGCGCCTCCAGCTTCGCAGATTCCCCGATCTGCTGCTCTTTCAGTTTTCTGATAATCTTTGGCCCGATCCAAAATGCAATGATCAGGGCCGTTACTGCGGCCGCTCCGGCGCGGAATGTGATGTACCGGAACACACCGAACCCCGGGATGTCATACACACGGTCGAGATATGTCAAGAAATAATAAAGCATTACGCCGCTCTTTCTCCTCCGCCAATCTTCGGGTCGGCTTGCAGTCGCGCCTTCAGGAACTCCACGACATCTTCCATCTTCATTCCCCGGGATCCTTTAATCAGCACGACGTCTCCCTCTGAGAGTAATTCGGCCAGATATTCACACAGCATGTTCTTCTGGTCATAGTGAACTTTAAACTTCGTGTGTGCGGCATCGTTCGTGAACTTCGAGAGCGGCCCGTATGTCAGCAGATATTCGATGTTGTGTCTTGAAACCATGCGGCCGATATGTCGATGCTGATCCATCGCCTCTTTGCCGAGCTCGAGCATGTCCGCCAGCACGGCAATTCTCTTCCCGCTCGTATTCATAGAACGCAGCGTGGACAGCGCGGCCACAACAGAATCCGGGTTTGAATTGTAGGTATCATTTAAAATGTTGACACCCGCCAGCGAAACCATTTCCATACGCTTGCTTGACGCGCCAAACGAACTTAAGGCCTTTTGTATTTTCGTCCCCGGGACTTTGAAATGAATTCCGACGGCTGCTGCGGCAAGCGCATTTCGTGCGTTATGTTCACCCGGAACTTTGAGGTCGATCACAAGCGTTTTCTTGGCTTTCGGTTTGATTGTTACACGGGGACAGGCGCGTTCGTCGAAACCGGCGAGAGTCCCTTTTACATCGACCGATTTTGCGGTCATGCCATATCCGGCCGATTTCATCCCTTTTGAGATCCTGGACAGATGACTGTCATCCCGGTTCACGAGCGCAGTCCCCTTGCTGTGACGAAGCCAGTCGAACAGCTCGCCTTCAGCCTTTGCAACTCCCTGAACTGTACCGAAGAATTCAAGATGTTCGTGGCCGATATTTGTAATAAGGCCGTGCGTCGGTTCGAGAATCTCAGCAAGGTATTTGATTTCCCCGAAGTGATTCGTTCCGACTTCGACAACTGCAATTGTATGAGTCCTGTCGAGGCGAAGGATCGTCAAGGGAACACCGATGTGATTGTTCAGATTTCCTTCCGTGGCGAGAACTTTGAATTTTTCCGACAGTATCTGTTTAATCATTTCCTTGGTCGTCGTCTTCCCGTTGCTCCCGCCGACGGCGAGGACCGGGATTTTCCACTTTCTTCGATGAAGCCTCGCGAGTTCACCGAGGGCAAGCACCGTGTTTTCCACGATGAGTTTTGGAACATTGAGGCTGACCATCATTGCCGGATTAGCTTCCGCCCACCGGCGATCGACCACGACCACAAGCGCACGCGATTGAACAGCGGTGGTCACAAAATTGTGGCCGTCGAATTTCTCCCCCCGGATCGCAAGGAATACATCGCCCTGTTTGACATTGCGCGAGTCTGTCGAGACACCCGTGACCGAAGCTCTCATTGCTTCAAAGCCTATCGCTGCTTGATGCTGAATCCTGAGTATTTCATCTTTTGTGAGTTTCATCTACAGGCACGCCTCGACGACTTCCCGGTCGCTGAAATGGATTTTCTCCTTGCCGATGACCTGATACTCCTCGTGGCCCTTTCCGGCAACGAGAATCACATCACGGGGGCCAGCCGATTCGGCTGCATGTTGAATGGCTTTTTTTCGATCCGCTTCCCGTTTCACGTGAGAGCGATTCTCGATTCCGGCGAAAATTTCATCGATGATTCTTTCCGGATCTTCCGTTCGCGGGTTGTCGGAGGTAACAATTATGACGTCGCTTAATTTGCTCGCAATTTTGCCCATGAGCGGACGTTTCGTTCTATCCCGGTCCCCGCCGGCGCCGAATACCGTGATGATCCTGCCGCGGTTGCCTTTTGGCATCACGTCGTGAATGGCGCGGAGGCATTTTTCCAGTGCGTCGGGTGTGTGTGCGTAATCGATGATGGCCGACCAGCCTTTCGGAGAAGTGACTCGCTCGAACCTTCCTTTCACATTTTTCAAGTCCTCGAGACCGCGCCGGATGTCGGATTTCGAAATGCCAAGCGCCAGGCCGGTGGAGAACGCTGCCATGAGGTTATACACGTTGAACCGCCCGACAAGGCCCGATGATATCGATGTTGTTTCGTTCGCATGACGGAGTTGCAGCTTTGTTCCATCAATGCTTAAGTCTGTGGATGAAGGCCTGACATCGGCCGACATCCCCGTTCCATATGTCATTCGATTCCCGGTCGCCGATGTCGCAATGCGGTTCCCCCATTCGTCGTCGATGTTTGAAACAACCCACGTGGGTTTCATTTCGAAGAGGCTCTGTTTGGCCTTGAAATACTCCTCCATGGTACCGTGATAGTCCAGATGGTCCTGCGAAAGGTTCGTAAAAACTGCGACGTCATATTCCAATCCATGCACTCTTGATTGATGGAGTGCGTGAGAAGACACCTCCATGGAAACCGATGAGCAACCACGCTCCGCCATCAAAGCGAGCAATTCGTTTAACTCCAACGATTCGGGAGTTGTGTGTGTGGCGGAGAGAGCTTCCATGCCAATCTTGTATTCGATCGTTCCGATAAGGCCCACTTTTTTCCCTGCGGCCTCGAGGATCGATTTGATGAGATGCGTTGTCGTTGTTTTGCCGTTTGTCCCTGTCACGCCAACCATCTCGAGTGTCCTGGACGGATGCCCGTAGTAGTTCGCCGATATTTTCGCAAGGGCTTTTCGAGAGTCGGGAACAACCACTTTTATGACCCCGTTGTGCATCGCAAAAGAGTCGGGAATCGCATCATCCCGCTCCATAACAAGCACTTTTGCGCCGTCTGCGACCGCTTTCTGGATAAACAAATGTCCGTCGCTCGCTCCACCTTTGATGGCGACAAAACAGTCCCCCTTTTGAACTTTCCTCGAATCATACTGGACGCGATTTACTTCAACGTCGTGCGTTATGACCATTTGTCCATACATGGTTTGAAACAACTTCGACACAGAAACACCTTCCAGCAACAGAGCAAGCTTCATCCCCGTCCATTCCTCCCTCAGTAGAGAGCAGCAGAGCTGACATGTTTTGGTTCACAAGTGAGTTGCACTATCGACCCTGGCCGCACGCGTTCACCCGGCGCAGGTGACTGGCGAATCACAACCCCCGCACCCTGGACGCGCACATCCAGGTCCTCAAGGATCAGTTGATTCATGGCGCGCCTGACGCTCATCCCGCGCACGTTGGGAATGCTGATCTTGCCGTCGGGGGAGGCGATGCGATCACTCTTTAAAACGAGAGTCACGATTTCCCCTCGTTCCACATACTTGCCGGGTTCCGGCGATTGTTTGACCACCACATCGCCTTTTCCGAGGAATTGGCTCTTCAGGTGACGGGTTTCAAGTATTTTCTTCGCGAGACTTTTCCGGAGCGTTCTGACATCCGGTACACTGATTTCATCCTGCGGCTGGCCGGCGGCGACAGGAATCACCGATTTCGAGAATTGCGATGATGTATTGACGATACGTTCGGCGACGGCGCGGAACACCGGGCCGCTCGTGACGCCTCCGTAATATCCCTTCTTGCGCGGGTTCTCCATCATCACGAGGCAGACGATTTGCGGATCTTCCGCCGGAAAGTACCCGACAAACGACGCTGTGTAGTTCTCCGTCGAGTATTTGCCGTCGAGATATTTTCGCGACGTGCCTGTTTTCCCCGCAATCCTCACCGTCCCAAGTCTCACGTCCTTTGCCGTGCCTTGTTCCACGCTCCCTTCAAACGCCTTCGTGAGCAGCGAGCTCGTTTCTTCGGATATCACTCTTCGAATTTTCTGGGGATGCTCTTCACGAACGATCGTTCCGTCGGACGACCGTACATGACGCACGATAAACGGTTTCATGAGAATTCCCCTGTTCGCCACAGCGGCGTACGCCTGAAGGATCTGGAGAGGCGTGACGGCTACTTCGTACCCGTACGACATGGTAGCGAGCGATGTACCGGACCACTCGTTCGGTTTTTTAAGTTTTCCCCGCGCTTCACCCGGAAGCTCGATTCCCGTAGAGACGCCAAAACCGTAATCTCTTGCCTGCCGGTAAAATCTTTCGGCGCCAATCGCTTTGCTCACTTTTGCCATGACGATGTTGCTCGAAAACTCAATCGCTTCTTCAAACGAGAGGACATCGTACTCATGCGTGTCGCGGATGAGGCGAAATGTTTTTTTTCCAAGTGGTACTTTCCAAACCCCATTCTCAGCGTTGTAGCGAGTGTCCGGTGTCGTGATGTGATACTCGTATGCGGCCGCCGCGGTCACAACCTTGAAGACCGACCCCGGTTCAAACAAATCGGTGACAACACGATTTCTCCCGCTGCTCACGTCGTGTTTGGCGAAATCGTTGGGGTTCAGACTTGGAACCATGGAGAGCGCAAGGATCTCCCCGGTTTTTGGGTTCATCATCACAGCAAGCCCCGCGTCGGCGTTGTTTGATTGCACGCCGCGCTTTAACTCCTCCTCGACAATCGCCTGGAATGTCAGGTCGATGGTGAGGACGACATCGCGGCCGTTGACAGGCTCAACGCGGGGGAAATCTGCTGAGGGGCGTGCGCGACCCAATCCGTCGCGCTGCATGACAATTGAACCGTCGATCCCGCGAATCTCTTCATCCAGTTGCAGTTCCAAACCGGAGATCCCTTTGTTATCAATATCCGTGAAGCCGAGAAGAGGTCCGCCCAGGTCATCGTAATGGTAAATTCTCTTGGGTTCATTGATCCGCGCGATGCCTTCAAGCTTCCCGGAGCCGAGTTGTTTCGCGACATCGGGCCTCACGCCGCGTTCCAACCATACGAACCGTTTGCCCTCCGCCGTCACTTTCTCCATATAAAAACTGCTCGGCTTTCCAAAAACCTGGGAGAATCGTTCGGCGATATCCCGGGCGTCTTCGGCTACTATTTTGGGGTCGGCGGCAAATGAGACAGACATCGTGTTTGAGACAAGGACATTCCCGTGGCGGTCATACATGCTGCCCCGCGTGGAGGGCAGCGTGAAACGCTGCTCGTATTGCTTGCGCGCCAAAGCCCGATACTTTGGGCTTTCGAGGATTTGGATGTTTGCGAGCCTGACAGCCACGACGCCGAAAAACAAGGCAAAAAAGAGCTTCAGCACCAGGAATCGTGCCTTGAAACCTTTGGCGATTTGCTGGTCCGGCGTCTCTTGGAGCTTCTCTGTTTTCTCGAACATCACTTCCTTGGTTTCCGTTTTTGAGCCGCTTCTTCCAGGGCCCGAATTTTTTCTTCATCCACTTTAATCCAAACTGGAGGCTCTGTCGGATTTTTAAGGCCGAGGTTCTCCTCGCCCAGTTTGCGGATTCGTTCCATGCTGGACATTTTGTTGATCTGAGCCCTCAGAAGTTCCTGGTCCATCAGAATTCGTCTGTGTTGCCCTTCGAGCGTGTTGATTTCGGCCAATAGTTGACTCACTTTGATGACATTGCTGATGTACAGAACTATGGCGACCGCACTGCCAACCAGAAGAAGCATCAGGTTGAACGTGGAACGTGTGCGACGGGCGGCGGGCCTGTTGTTACCGGGCGCGGGCAACTCCTTTCCCATGTTTTCCATCATGGTGCCGCCGTACACCGTGGGCTCCGGAATGGAGCTGATGCTGCGCTCCGCGAGCGGAGAAAATGAACTTACCGGGAGAATCTCTATTTTTTCTGTTTCTTGTTTCATAGCTTTTCAGCCGCCCTCAGCTTTGCGCTCCTCGATCGCGAATTCGCCCGAACTTCTTCATTCGCGGCCACCACCGGTTTTTTCGTAAGGATTTTCAAGAACGGCTCAATGACGGTATCAGGGATAATCTTGGAACCCGACGGGATTTTCGATGATGCACCTTGCCTCATGGATTCTTTGACAACACGGTCTTCCAGTGAGTGGTAGGAGATCGCCACAACTCTTCCCCCCGTTTCGAGTAACTGAAAAGCGTCGTGCAAGGCGGACTTAAGGTTTTCCAATTCCTGGTTCACTTCAATCCGAAGAGCTTGAAAAATTCTCGCCAGGGATTTTTGGCCAAACCTCGGGCCGACAATGGCTTGCACGATCTCAGCCAGTTCACCCGTCCGTTCAACCCGCCTGGTTTTTCTTCTTCGGATGATTTCTTTTGCAATTCTCCTTGAGTGTCGTTCTTCGCCGTATTTCCAGAGAATATCCGCGAGTTCCGATTCCTGGTAATTATTCACCACGTCTGCTGCGGTTTTGCGCTGACGAACATCCATGCGCATGTCCAGCATGTCGTCGGTTCTGAAACTGAACCCTTTGGAAGGTTCATCCAGTTGAAACGATGACACCCCAAGGTCAAAGAGAACTCCGGTAATACCTGGAATCTTCAAATCAGAAAAAGTGGATTTCATTCGATTAAAATTCTCCCGCCTCAGAATTACGCGGCTGCCAAACCGGCTCAAACGTTTTGATGCAGACTCAATTGCGTCTGCGTCAGCATCCAAGCCTACAAGAATTCCCTTGCCGTCGAGCCGGTCGAGTAGAGTCTCCGCGTGGCCTCCGCCGCCCAGCGTTGCGTCCACATATACTCCATCTGTCCTCGTCAACAAATACAACAGCGTTTCTTGCAGGAGGACGGGAGTATGGTAGAACTTCGTCACTCACGTGTGAGACTAGGAACCTTGCTTGAAAACCCGCTCAGCAACGGTTTCGTACGTATGCGGCTGGTTTTTCTGATACTCATCGTAGACCGCCGGGCTCCACAACTCAATGCGGTCGAGGACGCCAAGGATGATGACTTCCTTCTCAATGCTTGCGTAGCTCAGGAGTTCTTGGGGGACTGAAATGCGGGATTGGCTATCCAGCTGGCCGTCCGTGGCCCACTGGAAAAGCGTTCTGCTGAAGAACCTGTGTTGAGCGTCGAGAAAAGAGAGACCGCGGATGTATTCTTCGAGCTTATTCCATTCATCATGAGGATAGATGTAGAGACATCGCTCGAGACCGCGCGTCACCACAAAATTCCCTTTGGAATTTGTGGAAATGCTTTTGCGGAGTTTCGCTGGTAGAGCGATCCTCCCTTTGTCGTCAACAGCGTATGTAAACCGGCCTTTGAACGAGGACATTGAGTCGGTTGAGACTGAGATAACTCCAATTAAAACAACAACTTTTTGAATTCACCCAAATTCCCCACTTTTCCACACACGGATATGAAAGTTATGGAATTGCTTTTGAAAGTCAAGCGAAAAGTGTTGAATTCCTTAGGAAACTCGAGGGATTGAGAGACCGATCAGGGGAAAAAAGAACCGACGGACGTGGAATTCTCCGCAAAATTGGGGATTTTGCGCATCAGGTGTAGACTAATTCACCTCTACTTGAGCAATTCGCTCCAGAACTCGAACCACCGCAGAATAGTCTTCTCTTGCCAATCCGAGCCCTATGGCCTCCGAAAACAACGCCTGGGCTATTTCGCCGGAAGGCATTGTGACGCCAAGACTTTGTGCGGCATCGGTCAAAAGGTTGACATCCTTAAGCATGTACTCAAGAAAAAACCTTGGCTTGAAGTTGCGCTCGATGATCGAAGCCCCTTTTGTCTGGTACATCGGGGCGTTGAGTGCGGATGCGCCAATAATCTCGAGGAGAACGCCTGGTTGCACGCTGGCTTTTTTGGCCATGACAAGCGCCTGGCAAAGGCCGGAAATCATCGTCGCAATGAAGAAGTTGCACAAGAGTTTCGTGGTCGTGGCCTGTTCCACTTTTTCGAAACGCCAGATTTTTGAGCCAAGGCATTTCAATGCCGGTTCGGCTTTCCTGAATGCTCTCTCATCCCCACCGACAAAAAGAAGCAGAGAGCCGTCGGTAGCCTGAGGAATGCTGCCCAAGACGGGAGCATGCATAAAAAAAGCTCCTTTCGAGGCGTATTCCTTTGCAAGCTTTGAAGTGGTTTCCGGTGAGACGGTACTTGAATCGACGTGAATCCCACCCCTGCTCAGACCATTCAGAATCCCGTTTGATTGTAAGGCTATCGCTTCAAGGGATTCAGAATTCGAGAGCATCGTAAAAACCATATCAGAATGTTGAGCCACGAGAGTCGGCGATTCAAACCATGTTGCGCCATCGGCTAGTAACTGCGTCGCTTTGTCTTTGGTGCGATTGAACACCGCCAGTGGGTAGTCCGACTGCAGGAAGCGTCTGGCCATGGGAGTGCCCATGAGGCCGAGTCCGATGAATCCTATGCTGATTTTCATTGATAAGCCCTTTCAATATGTCTGTTAACCTTCCGAAGGTCATTGTAGATGGAGCCCATCACATTGAATGACCCAGTTGATGGACTCCATCAAACCAGCAAACCTTCGGAAGGTCAATCTAAAAAGAATAATTGAATTTATCCCGCTCTTTGTATAGTTTGCTTTGTCTCATCCCACTCTCACAAATAAGCACAAGGATTTTCCATGGAATCATCACGACGTGACTTCCTCAAATCGAGTGCCGCTGCAGCTGCGGCCTCCATTTTCCCTTACGAAACTCTTGTAAAAAACATCCCTCCGGATTTTAGAGCAGGAACGATGAAATTCTCATATCGGACTTTCACCATTGAACTCAAGCATGCGTTTACGCTTTCTGTCATGTCTCGGACAACTACTCCCGCCATGCTGACAGAAATCGAGTACAATGGTGTAACAGGCTACGGCGAGGCCTCGATGCCTCCTTATCTTGGAGAATCACATGAGTCGGCAACAAAGTTTCTTTCCAAGGTTGACTTGAGCAAATATCAAAACCCGTTTGAACTCGAGACGATTTTGTCGGACATCGATGCCATCGCACCCGGCAACCCTGCCGCCAAGGCTTCCGTCGATATCGCCTTGCACGACCTTGTCGGCAAGTTACTGGGTCAGCCCTGGTATGAGATTTGGGGCTTCGATAAGAACAAGGCTCCCATCACGACCTTCACGATAGCGATTGACACTCCGGAAGTTGTTCGCCAAAAAGTCAAAGAGGCCGAAGGGTTTAAGATCCTCAAAGTGAAGCTCGGAAAAAGCAAGGAGAGCGACCGGGAAATGATCGAGACCATTCGCTCGATGACGGATGTGCCGTTTACGGCCGACCCCAACCAGGGGTGGAAAGACCGCAACTACGCCCTGGAAATGGCAAATTGGCTCAAGGAAAAGAACGTGAAATACATCGAGCAACCGCTTCCGAAAGAGCAGCACGACGATATCGCCTGGCTCACCGAACGCAGCCCGTTGCCAATTCTCGCAGACGAGGCTTTTCAACGGCTTTCGGATATGAAAAAAATCCAGGGTGCGTACAGCGGCGTGGTGATCAAATTGATGAAATCAACGGGAATGCGTGAGGCTCACAAAATGGTGCTTTTGGCGCGGGCACTGGGGTTGAAAATCATGCTCGGCTGCATGACAGAGACTTCCTGTGCTATTTCCGCCGCCTCTCACCTTTCACCGATGGTGGACTGGGTTGATCTGGATGGAGCGCTACTGATAAAGAACGACATCTTTGACGGAATGAAAGTCTTGGACGGCAAGTGTGTTCTCAGCGATAGGCCTGGAATTGGAGTGAGAAAGCTGGTATGAGTAGAAAATCAGGGGGATATTACACTCCTCTGAGCGGTGTCAAGTGGCGGATGCTCGGAGGGAGTTCGGCGCTGGTGAAGAACAGACTGCTACGTTTTCACGACTACGAGCGTCGCATCATCCTGAAGATCTTTTGAAGAAACAAAAAGCTGGATAGCTTTCAATATTGACGAGTGTGCATCCGGCGCTCGATTCCCTGCTGATTGAAAAGCCAATTCCTTCAAGCGGTTCAGCCCGAATTCCTCCCCTTGCTTGTTCGCCGCTTCGACAATCCCGTCCGTGTGGAGAACGAACAAGTCTCCTTTTGAAAACTTTCCACGCTGTTCCCGGAACTTCTGCCCTTTTTTTACACCGAGCGGGATATTCGGAGATCTGATTTCCATCACTTTTGACCCGTTTGCATGGAGAATCGCAGGATGGCCGGCAGTCGCGACGTGAACGGATCTTTTTTTTCTCTCCAGAAGCAGAAACGCAAAAGTGACGAATGTTTTTCTGTCGCTCGTCTCAAAGATGGTATTGTTAAGATTCTCGAGAACGACTGAAGGCGAAGAATTATGGCCAAGCTGGGAGCGAAATGCACTTTTTGTCATGCCGGCCAACATTCCTGCACCGACACCATGGCCGGAAACATCTGCAATTGCTATCGCAATGAGATCTTTTGAGAGCTCGACGATGTCGAAGTAATCTCCCCCCACCTCAGTTGCCGGTATGGTAACCCCCGCAACCTCACACCATGCGTTGGTAAATGGTGAAGGTGGCAAGAGTGATTTCTGGATATTCTGGGCAATGGAAATCTCTGTTGCCAGGCGCGCTCGATCCCGGCCTTCCTGTGTAATGGCTGTAATGACGAGTGCATACCCAATGCCGAGCAGGTTGATCGCCAGGAACCCGATATACATGCGCTTCCGCTGCAAGGCTTTGAGTTGCTCTGCCGTGAGGGTAACGGGTTCTGCAGGAATTTCATCGCCGATCTCGATGGTAATCCACGGCGTTTCGATTGTCCTTGAGCCCGACAGAAACTCTTCGATGGAGCCTACAAAAAACGATGCAAAGAAAAACAAGACGAGAGCAGGTACTCCGATGTACCACCTGCGGAACAATGCGAGGATGCTGAACGCGGTGGCCCCGCTGAAAAACGTCATGAGAAAAACCGCTGTCCAAGAAGGGTTCTTCTCGGGCGAAAGCATCAGGATATTCAACGGTCCGATTATTCCGAACAAACACCCCACACCGAATGCCAGAAGGAGCAACCTTTTGTAAGACATGGAGTGGATAATGTTGAACGAAGTGGCCATGACCTTTCAGAGAATTTTGAGTGAGAAAAACTGTCGTTCAAGCTCGGCAGGGTCTGTGAATTGAATGGCATTCATCCCGCACATTTCCGCACCCTTGATGTTCTCCAGAACGTCATCAATAAAGAGCGCTTCCTCCGGCTTCCGTTGCGTATCCATCAATACTTGTTCGTAAAAAGCCCTCAAGGGTTTCATTACGCCAAGTTTATAGGAAAGATAATGTTTCGGGAGCATTTTCAAGGCAGGAACCGTGTCCATACAGTATCGGTAATGGAATTCGTTGGTGTTGCTCACGAGGGCCGTATCGCAGCGTTGTGTCACTCGCGCTACGAGCGGCTCCATATCCGCAATCGGGTCAGTCAAGACTGAAGAAACTGCGCGCCTGATGTGCTCTCTGCGAAATTGTCCGCCGAAGACTTGTTCAAGTTCGTCAAAGAACTGGCCGGTGTTCATTTTTCCGCATTCGAACCTGTCAGCCGCTTCCTTCACCGCCTTGACGAAGGGGGCTCTTTGGTTTTGCCCAAGCTTCAGTTCCTGCCAAAAAGATTCAGGCGTAAAACGCACCAACACGTTGCCAAGGTCGAAGAGCACGAGTTGGATTTTTTTCACCCCCGGATCTCCACCTTGATTTTTTCACCGAGCTCGATGACGGCATAACAGCCTTTCCCCGTCGGTCCGCAATTGACAATCTGAGTCTTGCCGAGGACGTCCGTCCCCCGAGCTTCATGGATGTGTCCGCACACGCACACATCCGGCTGATATTTCTCGATAAACACCCGAACCGCTGTGCTTCCGACATGCGAGCCTGCGTGAATGCGGTCCACCTTTGTGTCGCGTGGCGGTGCATGTGGAACGAAGATTTTCCACCGCGCAGATTGAACTTCCTGCCAGCCCGACTCAGCGCGCTTTTTGATTTCTTCCTCCGGGATTTCGTACGGCGTGTGCATCGGCGTAAACGGGGAGCCGGACACTCCGAAAAACCCCGCTTCATTCAGGATTCGCCCTCTGGCGTTGATGGAAATTTGGAGTTTATTAAATGTGGTGTCGAGCTCAGGCACATCCATGTTGCCGGCCACAACGAAGAGCGGTTTTCCGAATGATTGAAAAAGTTTGACAGCTTCCTCGGCTTCTTTCGGAGTTCCCACAGTGGTCAGATCACCTCCAAGGATGACGGCATCGACGGTTTTTTCTTCTGTCAGAATTTCCTGAACCTTTGTATATGCGCCGTGGATGTCTGTAAATGCAATGATACGCATAGGCTTCGCATAAGGTAGAAATTAGATATCAGAATTGCTTTTCGCCACGCCCATTGCTACTTTTGATATGTAGAAAAGGAGAAAGCGTGATGTCTTATCTTATTACCTTCATGAAGATCCTGACGCTCGTCATTATTCTCAACCTGCTGCGCTACGCGTATGCCTACCTTCCGA
Organism: Ignavibacteriales bacterium; assembly: GCA_031406095.1. Lineage (GTDB taxonomy): Bacteria > Bacteroidota > Ignavibacteria > UBA10030 > UBA10030 > JANOGR01. Next base: position 13,851 of record JANOGR010000327.1, on the reverse strand, counting down.
TCGAGGGTTTGGTCTTTGGGCCTTTGTTCGGAGCGATGGAACGCAGCCCGACCTACTTCAATACAAACTTCAAAGCGTTCGACTGGGCAACATCATATTTCTACAATTTCATGCTTTGGCTCTCGATCACTTGGGTTTACTTCTATCTGCATCCGGCGTTCAAGGGCAACCACATTGTAAAAAGCCTCAAGATATACGGGATTTTCTGGGTGTTGTTTGCCAGCATCAGTGCCATTTATATGAACCATTATTCACATCCGAAAGACTTTTACCTTTGGAATATCATGGATGCCCTTCTGGTTTTTCCGTTTGTTGCCGTGGCCAACGGGCTTTTATTTCCCAGGATTCTGAAGAAAGAAATCCCGCCTGCTTTTTCACCCCTCAAAGATGGAGAATAACCCATGTGTCGCAACATCAGGAAACTTCGACGACCCGGAAAACACCGGCCATCGGAAGCGGAGCTGCATGACGCAGCTTTGCAGTTCATTCGCAAGATCAGCGGGTTTCGCGAACCGTCGCAGTTCAACAGGGAGTCGTTCGAAGCTGCTGTGCATGAAGTAGCGCATGCCGGCCAGAAACTGTTTGCCTCTTTGAAGGTACGAACGGCAAGACGAAGTGCCGCCTAGGCAGAACTTGATTTTATTCGAATCTCAACTTTCCTTCAACGATCCCGTATAACCATGTCGGCAATTCTCACCCGGAAATGACCAGCCAACACACAAACCAGGAACCCAAGCTGCACAAGATGTTTGTCGATGACTTTCGCCGCGGCGACCTGAAGCGAACGATCCAGCGTGATTTCCGCGACCTGAAGGAATTCATGCTGAACGAAGAACGCCGGTTGAAACTGCGCGAACTCGGCCGCTTCAAACGATTTTTCTACATGTCCTGGTGGTTTCTCAAAACCCTTTTTTTGAGACTGACTCCAGCACGAAGGTTCCTAGTTGCGTTGTCGCTCGTTCTGTTTTTTATGCAGGACAATATCAACTTGTCGAGCTCCGACTTTCGGGTGAACTTCAATTTTGGCCCGCTCTCCGGCATTCTCCTGTTGTTTGTCCTGATGCTCGAACTCAAAGACAAGTTGCTTGCCCATGAGGAACTCGAAGCGGGTCAGGCTGTGCAGCAGGCTTTGATGCCTCCCCGAAGCCCGGACGTCCCCGGATGGAGAATCTGGTTATTCACGCGTTCAGCCAATGAAGTGGGCGGAGACCTCGTTGATTTCATCAGAATATCGCCCAAGAGGTTCGCCGTCGCGATCGGAGATGTTGCGGGAAAAGGACTGCGAGCCGCGCTCCTGACGGCGAAGCTTCAGGCAACGCTGCGGGCACTCGCGCCGGATTTCACTTCGCTGCCTTTGCTCGGTGCAAAACTCAACGAGATTTTCAACCGGGACAGTCTTCCCACGCTCTTTGCATCGCTCTTGTATTTCGAATTCGAGGAAAACGGCTCTCTTCGATTCGTCAATGCGGGCCACTTGCCGCCGGTCCTTTTGAGAGGACAGGAGATCAAGAAATTCGAGAAAGGCGGCGTCGCGCTCGGATTAGTCCCCGTTGCAACGTTTGACGAGAAGTCTTTGAAAATCCAGCATAACGAGCTGTTGCTTGCGTACTCGGATGGAATTACGGACGCCCAAAATGCCGCGGGTGAGTTTTTTGGGGAGAATCGCTTGTTTGACCTCCTGCCCAAGCTGACCAGCCTCTCGACCGACGAGATCGGTGAATCCATAATTAAAGAGCTGGACAGGTTCATCGGGGAGGCCAAAGCCACGGACGACGTTACCATCGCGATCCTGCGGCGAGTCTAGCTCCGCGTTCACCTGAAAGCTCACACCCCACATCGAGGGAGTTGTGGAGGAAATAGCTGAATGGATCTTGAACAATAGAAAGAAAAAGAACACACCCCTCAAGATACCACAATAAGTGTATCCCCTCTCTCTCACACACGCTCCGCCGCTGCAGAGGGAACTTGTGCTTTATTTCTTCCTCGCTTTTCTTGTCATTCCCGCACGTCTTAAGCGGGAATCCAGAACGAGTTTGGTTTGAGTACCTGGCCGTGCTAATCAAATGATCCGTATATGACACGCCTCATTGACCTCAGCCATATCGTTGAAGATGGCATGATTACGTACAAAGGTCTCCCCGCCCCGGTCATCTGCGATTACTGGTCCCGGGAAGAATCGAGAAAGCGTTACACTGAAGGAACAGAGTTTCAGATCGGAAAGATCGAGATGGTGGCAAACACGGGAACGTATGTCGATGCGCCGTTTCACCGGTACGCGGACGGGAAAGACCTGAGTGAGCTTCCACTCGAATCGCTTGCCAACCTAGAAGGAATTGTGGTCCGTGTAGATCCGAAGATACGAGCAATCGACTTCGATCATTTTCGAAACCTGAACCTTGAGGGCAAGGCATTACTGGTTCACACAGGCTGGGACCGGCACTGGCGGACAGACCAGTACTTCGAAGGACACCCGTACCTGACGCGAAGGGCGGCGCAATATCTGGCAAATGCAAACGTGAAACTTGTGGGCATCGACTCGTTGAATATCGACGATACTTCAGACGGAACCCGGCCGGCACACACGATTCTCCTCGGCCAGAACATCCCGATCGCAGAGCACCTTTGTAACCTCGGGCATTTGCCCGACAACGGATTCAGGTTTACTGCTGTGCCCGTGAAAGTGAAAGGGATGGGCTCGTTTCCGGTGAGAGCTTTTGCGGAAGTTTGACCTCGCAAAGCCTTACCTACCCGCGTGCAGAAAGGGATGGGGCGAATCGCCAGGTAGGGGCTTGATTAATCAAGCCCCTACCGAATAAACACCTTCCCTTGATACGATTCGCCCCCCGCAAGTTACTTCTTCATCCTTGCCGCAATTTCCGCCACACGTTTGCCGAGCGCCTCAGCTTTCTTCATGAACCTGTCCTCGACAGTTTTCGAGTCGAAGGGCGGTTCTGCTGTTATTGCCGACGCACCGAACGCGCCCGACCACTCAGGCCCTCCCACGACGACCATACCGAACACGAGCATGGAATGCAGGATGTTGACCTGCACCAGCTCCTCTCCTGCGGAGATGCCGCCACCAGTCACAAACGCCGCCCCGATCTTGTCCTTGAGGGGTGAGCCCTCAAACGGCCAGCGGTTGATGAACGCCTGTACCTCGGGAGCCACGTTCGCGTTGTGCACCGGGCTGCCGACGATGATCGCGTCGGCGGCAAGGACATCGGCCGCTGTGGCTTCCGAGACGGTCTTGAGAATGACGGTGGCAGGGTTGGCGCCTCTCGCCACGGCTTCCGCCATCGCTTTAGTGCGGCCCGTTTGACTGTAGTAGACGACGAGGATTCTCGGTTGCGCATGGACAGCCAAAGCTGCCGGGAGAATGCCAAGGAAGAGCAAGAAACAGATTTGCTTTTTCATAGAAGGTCTGCCTCAGGAGTGATGGTTTATGCAAGTAAAAAAATGCGTTTGCGAAGTCCAATTTACCGTAACGTAAGGAAAATCAACCACTTAGTATATACCGTGTTCACGGTATTGCGCAGATGTTCTGAAAAGGATAGCTTGAATGAGGATTTTGGCCTGCCGGCTGGCAGGAATTGAGAGCTGGCAACCCGGATTTCTTGGTGTTGGCCGGAAGGCGTATGCGGATCGCCAGCTTTCCATCGATCGGATCGACGGGGCGATGCTCTCAGGCGGATTCCGCTTGCATGCGGGCAACATTCGCGTGGATTATTCAATTTCCCAGTTCATTCCGGTCGCACTTCGAAAGTCGGAGCCGTTGGATGGGGCAACGGATCTTTTCACAGCACCGGAACCCGGGTCGGTCATCCGGAGTTGGGGAGGATTATTTCAGAGGATGAGCGTGGAGGTGGAGATGTAGGGTGTGTTGCTTTTTTTTTCGTCCGAAATCTCGGGGCGAATCGCCCGGTAGGGGCGTTCCCCGCCTGCCTATTGGTTTATTGAGGCGGGCAGGAATTGAACGCCCCTACGGAATACACATGTTCATGTGCGATTCGCCCCTCCATGAAAGATTGTCATTGCGAGCGTTTTTTGCGCCTGCCCGCCATGAATCACCTTCTGGCGGGAAGCAATCTCACAAGGTGCTCTAAGGTAAATCATGGAGGGATTGCTTCGTCGCTGATCCTTCGACTCCACTTCGTTGCGCTCAGGATGCGCTCCTCGCAATGACAGCTCCCTTTCCATGTTTATCGCTTCTCTCCGATTACTGTAACACTGAGGATCCCGCCCGAGTTCTTGTAGGAGCGGAGCTCTGAACTGGATATGTGCTTCAGGAAGAGGTCATCGGGAACGGCAATTTCTTTTTCCTTTACGACCTTCACTCCGGCAAACCCTGCGTGGTCTACGATCGAGAGATAGCTTTCCTTGGTTATAGCTCCTGAGATGCAACCCGCGTATAATTCCGCAACCGACAGCACGGCTTTGGGAAGGCTTCCCCTGGTGACGATATCGGAAATGCTGAACCGTCCGCCTTTCTTCAACACTCGAAAAACCTCCGCGAAAGCCTTTTCCTTATTCGGAACGAGGTTCAACACACAGTTGCTGACCACGACGTCAACGGTGCCGGATTCGACCGGCAAGTTTTCTATTTCGCCGAAGCGAAAATCGACGTTCGTGTAACCGAGTTTCTTCCTGTTCTCCTCCGCACGTTCGATCATGGCTTTCGTCATATCCACGCCAATCACTTTTCCCCGTTCGCCAACGAGTCTGCGGGCAACAAACACGTCGTTTCCGGCTCCGGAGCCCAGATCGAGCACCGTATCGCCCTCGCGGATTCCTGCATGTTCCGTCGGAATGCCGCAGCCCAGGCCCAGATCGGCCTCCGGGTTGTAGCCTTCGAGCTTCGAGTAGTCACCCGCCATATCGATGGTGTATTCTGTGTTGCAGCCGCACCCGTCGCCCGGCTTTGCCTCTTGTGCAATTTCGGTGTACTTATCCCGGACGATTGATTTCAACGTTTCGGCTTGTTGTTCCATGTTCATGTCCCTTTCAATGAGCGTTTCTGAGATTGTAAGGTCTTCAGCATTTGCCTGCTTCACACCCTTCTTCCAGGCTCGAAAACAATTCCTCCAGCGCGCCGGATGATTCCTTCAGCACGTCTGTGTTGATGCAATAACATGACCGCGGACCGTCGACCTCCCCCTTGATTAATCCCACACTTTTCAGTTCCTTCAAATGTTGCGAAACGGTCGCCTGAGCCAGCGGTATCACTTCGACGATTTCTCCGCAGATACATTCGTTCCTTTTTGCCAGGGTTCTGAGAATGGCGATGCGCGCCGGATGCGAAAGAGCCCTCGCTAGTGCAGCAAGTTTGATATCCTTTGGTTTGAACAGGTCTCGTTTGGTTGCGGGCATGGCTTTATCGTATCTTTACGATAAAGGTATCCAAAAGTTGCGGTGATGTCAAGTGGAGAATCCGGGTAAAAGCGCAGGCGGTGCAGTCTTATTGTATGACGGGGTCTGCGCGCTTTGCAGCAGGCTTGTTTCCTTCACGATACGGCATGACCCGAAAGGCGTTTTTCGCTATGCATCTCTCCAATCGTCACTCGGAAAGCAATATCTTGCTGCGGCCGGCCTTTCGGAAAACGAGCTTGACACATTTATCTACGTTGAAAATGACAAGTTTTTTACGAAATCGACGGCCGCTCTGAAGGTCTTGAAACGGTTGAACGGCTTGTGGCCTATGTTCTATCCGCTTATTGTCGTCCCGAAGGCCTTGCGAGACGTTGTGTACAGCTTTATCGCGCGGCATCGATACCGGTGGTTTGGAAAATTCGACGAGTGCCGCTTACCGGATACCGACACTCAGGAACGAATCCTCAGCTGACACACTATGATAGCGAGTATTGCATGCCGTATGAGATCGACTTGAAAATCTACGTCTGTCGGAATTTGAAAGTTTCGCTGGATCAAATGTGGCCGCGAGTAAAACACTACGAATAAGCGCCGGAAAATGGATCTGCAATCACTGGGTTGGACACCTTTCTTTGAAGCATATTTTGCGCCGTTCCGGGAAGAAGGATACGGGGTCGGCCGCGTCATGGTCCAGCATAAAGACCGCTACGTCCTCTACTCTCAAAAGGGAGAACTCTGGGCAGAAGTGACGGGCAAGTTCCGGCATGATGCTCATGGCCCTCAGGACTTTCCCGCTGTCGGTGATTGGGTTGTCATCAAAGAGCGCCCGGGGGAAGATGTGGTGACGATCTATGCCGTACTCGAAAGAAAAAGCAAATTCTCACGCAAGGCTGCGGGGGCAAAAACCGACGAGCAGGTTCTCGCTGCGAACGTCGACGTCGCGTTCCTCGTGAGCGGGTTGGATCACGATTTCAACCTGAGGCGCATCGAGCGTTCACTGGCGCTGGCCTGGGATAGCGGCGTCAAACCGGTCGTTGTGTTGAACAAAGTCGACCTCTGCGCCAACCTTGATGAACGAATTCAGGAAGTTGAATCGGTAGCGCGGGGAACATCCGTGATGAGCATCAGTGCCGTCCAGAAACGCGGGCTGGAGAATCTGAAATCTCTTCTTCCCACGGGGACGACGGGTGTTCTTCTCGGCTCTTCGGGAGTCGGAAAATCCACGATGGCGAATGCTCTTCTGGGAACCGATAAACAGGAAGTAAAAGAGGTCCGGATACGCGACAGCCAGGGGCGCCACACCACCGTCTCCCGCGAGCTGTTGCTTCTTCCATCGGGTGGAATGATCATCGACTCGCCAGGGATACGCGAGCTTCAGTTGTGGGGAACCGGCGAAGGAGTGACCGAGACTTTTGAAGACGTCGAGGCGCTGGCCGGGCAATGCCGCTTCAACGATTGCCGGCATGAGAACGAGCCGGATTGCGCTGTGAAAAAAGCGCTCGAAAACGGCACTCTCGACGAAAGCCGTTGGAAAAGCTATCTCAAGTTGAAACGGGAAATGCACTATCTTTACCTCAAGCAGGATCAAAAAGCTGCGAGAATCGAAAAAGAGAAATGGAAGAAATTGATGCGAATTCCGAAACTGAAGAACAAGAACAAGTTTGGATAATCAGGAAAAGAAAGGGGTTGGCTTAAACCAAGATTGTGCTTTATTGGTCAGCCACATCCACAGTTCTTGTCATGCTTGCGGGTTTTCAGCAGGCATCCAGAGCTGGCTTTGTCCTGGACTCCCGCCTGCCTGTCCGGCAGGCAGGCTTAAAATCCGCGGGAGTGACAATATTTTTTTATTGAATAGGCACTATGACTGGCCAAACCATATTTCTCTTTTGATTTCTCCAAAACTCATCTGAAAGGAATCTCGCGGCATGACGTATCGAATTGCATTCATCGTCTTCAGTTTTCTATCCATTTCCTTCGCACAACCCGTTTCCACACCGTATGACTCCGTAGCGCAAAAGATTTTTGCCATGGCACTCTCGTCGAATGCATCCATCAGGACGCTCGGCGAGCTGACCGGCATCGGCCATCGCCTGAGCGGATCTCCCCAGGCGGCGAGGGCAGTCGAATGGTCAAAAAAGAAAATGGAAGAGTTCGGGTTTGCCAACGTGCATCTTGAGCCTGTGCTTGTGCCACGGTGGGTCAGGGGTTCTGTCGAGGAAGCTTCCGTTGTTGCTTCCGGAAAGCGCAAGGCGCTTCCTTTACGAATCACAGCTCTCGGAGGCAGCATCGGAACACAAGGAGAGGGAATCACCGCCGAGGTTGTCGAAGTGAAATCCTTCGAAGAATTGCGAGTTCTGGGAGACCAGGTTAAGGGAAAGATTGTGTTTTTTAACCGGGCGATGGATCGTGGATATCTTCAGACGTTCGAGGCGTACGGGCGCGCTGTCAATCAGCGCGGACAGGGAGCCGTCCAGGCGGCCCGCTACGGGGCCGTCGCCGCCCTGGTGCGTTCGATGACGACGCGTCTTGACGATTTTCCGCACACGGGCGCCATGTCGTACGCCGACTCGGTGACGAAAATCCCGGCCGCCGCTGTCAGTACGAATGATGCAGAAAAACTCAGCGCCATGCTGAAGAACGAAAAAAACCTCCGAATTCGCCTGAAGCTTTCGTGTGAAACGCTGCCCGACGTCGAATCTGCGAACGTTGTCGGCGACCTTGTCGGCTCGGAGCATCCCGAAGAGGTGATCGTGCTGGGCGGACATCTCGACAGCTGGGACAAAGGACAAGGTGCACATGATGACGGCGCTGGCTGTGTCCAATCTCTCGAAGCGCTTCGTCTCATCAAAGAGTTGGGGCTTGCGCCAAAACGCACCATCCGGGCCGTGATGTTCATGAACGAAGAGAACGGGTTGCGCGGCGGGATAGCGTACGCCGCCAAAGAACGCCCCAACGAACGGCACATCGCAGCGATCGAGTCGGATGCGGGCGGCCTGATGCCGCGGGGCTTTGGCTTCGGAGACTCCCTCACGCTGAAAAAGCTCCAGCCGTTTGCCCCGGCGTTTCGTTTTATCGGCGCGGACCGTTTTACTCCTGGAGGCGGCGGGGCCGACATCTCCGAATTGATGCGGAAGCGTGTTCCGGGGATAGGGCTGAGTGTGGATTCTCACCGCTACTTTGACTATCATCACTCCGATAACGACACGATAGAAAATGTAAACGAGCGAGAGCTGGCGCTCGGCTCGGCCTGCATGGCAATATTGGCGTACATTATCGCTCAGCAAGGACTGTAGCATTCCGACTCCCATCAAGGACATCCCATGAAAAAAATTTCACGTTCCCTGGTTATTCTTGTTTTGTCGTGCGCGACTCTTTTTTCCCAGACTCCTTCGGATTCTGTGTTGGCAAGGTTCAAGAACATCGATGCCGAATTTTCTAAATTCTCCGCGGCCAAAGGGCCACTCGAGGCCTTTCTGGCATACCTCACGGACGACGCATACCTTATGCAGCCCGACCAGGTCGTCCTTTCGGGAAAAAACGCTGTATTTGCTCAGTACGGAAGTTTTCCGAAGGGAGGATCGCTCACATGGGATCCCGATTTTACGGAATGCTCAGCAGTAGGAGACCTTGGATACACAACGGGTAAGTACTGGTCCAAGAGGACGGTGAACAACATTCCACGGACGCTGGAAGGCACGTATATGACGGTCTGGAAAAAACAGGCCGACGGCTCATTGAAAGCCATTGCGGACCTGGGATCGCCTTCCTTGATGCCCCAGGAGTTGGCCGGAGTGACGGTCAAACGAAGCCCGTTCAAGTCTGAAGTTTCCGCAGCTGGTGATTTCGGCATGACGATGGGGACGTACGAAATGAAATCCAAGGATGCAGACGGCAAGGAAAAAATTGAATACGGGAAATACGTCTCGGTTTGGCGCAAGGGAACCGACGGCAAAAAGGAGACCGTCACCGACATGAGCAATGCGAGTCCTGCGCCGCATGTGAAATAACAGGAGCCTATCATGGAAGACCTACAATATCCGGTCGGCAAATTCCGGCCGAAGCCTCAAATCACCGATGCCGAGCGCAAGCAACTTATCAAACAGGTCGCAGAGGCACCGAGAAAACTTCGCGAAGCTGTTGTGGGTTTGAGCAAAAGGCAGGTTGATACTCCGTATCGTCCTGGCGGATGGACGGTCCGGCAGGTTGTTCACCATGTGCCCGACAGCCACCTCAACGCATATATTCGCTTCAAGCTCGGCCTGACGGAGAATCAGCCCACGATCAAGCCATATGAGCAGCAATTGTGGGCAGAGCTTGCAGACGCAAAAGCACACATTGACATGTCGCTGGACCTGCTCGAGGCAGTTCACCAGCGCTGGCTCATTGTGTTGAGGTCGATGAAGCCCGAGGATTTCGCCCGCACAATCAATCATCCGGAAAGCGGCATACAAAACCTCGACCGCGTCTTGCAGCTCTACGCGTGGCACGGCCGGCACCACACGGCGCACATTACATCGTTGCGGGACCGCATGGGATGGAACAAGAAAGTATCGAAACCAAGGAAGAAGAAATGATTTTGCCATGCGGCGAGATTTAAGAAAACCGCAAGGTAGGTCGGCCTTAATGCCGACCCACCGTAAGACATGAAACGCCAAAACATATCGAGCGGGACACCATGGGAACCGATTGTGGGCTATTCGCGTGCAGTTCGGGTCGGACCTTATATTTACGTTGCCGGCACAACGGCTACGGATGCACAAGGAAACATCGTGGGAAAAGGCGACCCGTACGCCCAGACGGTTCAGGTTTTCAAAAATATCGAAACGGCGTTGAAGAAGGCCGGCGCCACTTTTAAGGATGTCGTGCGGACAAGAACGTTCGTTAAAAATATCGCCGATTGGGAGAAAGTCGGCAAGGCTCACGGCGAAATTTTTCGCGACATCAGACCCGCCGCCACCATGGTGGAAGTCGGGGGTTTTGTTTCACCGGATATGCTCGTGGAAATCGAAGTTGACGCGATTCTCACTGAATAACCATGCCCATCACCATCCGCCCCGCCTCAGAGAGCGACGCTGCAGTCATTGCAGAGTTTAACAGTTTGATCGCAAAGGAAACCGAAGACAAGTCCTTGCCACCCGAACGCGTTACCAAAGGTGTTGAGGCCATCCTGGACGATCCTTCCAAAGGCCTGTACTTTGTTGCTGAAGAGGACGCTCAGGTTGTGGGTCAGCTCATGATCACGTATGAGTGGAGCGACTGGCGAAACGGTAATTTCTGGTGGATTCAAAGTGTGTATGTCATGGAGGATTACCGGGGGAAGGGAGTATTCAAATCGCTTTACAACCATGTGATGAAGCTTGCCAAAGTGCGCAAAGATGTGTGTGGAATGAGGCTCTACGTGGAAAAACATAACGAGCGCGCCCGGCAAACATATGAGAAATTGGGGATGAAAAAGACCGACTACGAATTGTATGAGATTGATTTTGTGATGTAGCCTTTTTGGGATGTTCGAAGGTTCGAGGGCGATCGCAATTTCCATTCGCTCCTCCATTCGAAGGCTCTCCATGCTTAACGATAAACCTCTTCGTCTGCTTGACAATCTCCCTCCAAGAATGTATCATATATCCAATGGCTTAGCCCGTTTATAGCACTCTCTGCGTCCGGTCTATCATGAAGATCCTCTTTGTTAATCCGACATTTCCCGAGACCTTCTGGAGTTTCAAGCACGCTCTGAAATTCATCTCCAAAAAAGCCAGTTTCCCGCCCCTTGGTTTGCTGACCGTCGCGGCGATGCTTCCCGAAGCCTGGACGAAGAAGCTCATCGATATGAACGTTGAAATTTTGAACGACGACGACATCGCCCAGTCCGACTACGTGTTCCTCGGCGGCATGTCGATTCAAGAGAAGTCCGTAAGAGATGTGATTCAAAGATGCAAGGCCCTCGGCACGAAAATCGTTGCGGGGGGACCTCTGTTTACTGCACGGCATCAGGAGTTCGATGAAATCGACCACCTGGTGCTCAATGAAGCCGAACTGACGCTTCCGCGTTTTCTTGCCGACCTCTCGCACGGGCCACCCAAAAGACTGTATTCGTCAACTGAATGGGCAGACGTAAACACGACGCCCATCCCGCTCTGGAGCCTTCTGCATCTCAAGCACTATTCCTCGATGTGCATCCAGTATTCCCGCGGATGTCCGTATGATTGCGAATTTTGCGACATCACAGTTCTCTATGGGAGGGTGCCTCGCACCAAGTCAAGGGAACAGCTCATAGCCGAGCTGGAAAGCCTTTATGCGCTGGGATGGAAGAGTCAGGTGTTTTTTGTCGACGACAATTTTATCGGCAACCGCGGCAAGCTGAAGTCGGAGATTCTCCCTGCGATCATCGAATGGACTGAGAAACGGAATCATCCCTTCTTCTTCAACACCGAAGCGTCGATCAATTTGTCCGACGACGAGCAGCTCATGAAGCTCATGGCCCGGGCTGGGTTCGACTCAGTGTTTGTCGGTATCGAATCGCCCAATGAAGAAAGCATCATCGAATGCGCGAAAATCCCGAACAAAAACCGCGACCTGGCTGCGTCTGTCAAAAAAATCCATCAGTTTGGAATGCAGGTGCAGGGCGGGTTCATCGTGGGTTTCGACAGCGACCCGGCTTCGATCTTCGAGCGCATGGTTCGGTTCATCCAGGAAACAGGTATCATCAACGCGATGGTCGGCCTCCTGAATGCACCCGTCGGAACAAAACTCTACAAGCGACTTTTGAAAGAAGGAAGGCTGCTCAGTACAATGTCCGGCGACAACACAGATTTTACCATGAATTTCATTCCAAAAATGAGCTCCGAAACGCTCGTCAACGGCTACCGCTGGATCCTTGAGAACATTTATTCTCCGAAGCCATACTACGAGCGCGTGCGTCGGTTCCTCAAGGAATACACGCCAAAACAGCCCAGAGCGTTTCGAATCCAGTGGATACATTTGAAGGCTTTGATGAAATCCATCGTCCTTCTCGGTGTGATCGGGAAGGAGAGGATCTACTACTGGAAGCTCTTTTTCTGGTCCCTGCTCAGACGGCCGAGATTGTTCCCCCTTGCCATCACGCTTTCAATCTACGGACATCATTTTCGTAGGGTTTTCGAGAATTATCTCCAAAATTCACAGCTGTAAAGGCACTTGACATTCCAGCCTCATTTCTGCAATTTTTTGTTCCGCGCATCAAGTATTCAACAACCACTTTTTCAAGGAGATATTCGATGAGCACGGTCAGAACATCGGTTCTTTTGTTTGCTTTTCTTCTTCTCTCCTGTTCACCGCGGGAAGAGAAATCAAACTACTTCACGAGCGATCAGGCGGCCGTTAAGACGGGGGGCATCAGCCTCATTCCGATCGAAACGCCGAAAGGAAAGTTCAAGGTGTGGACAAAACGGTTTGGGAATAGCCCACGGATGAAGCTTCTGCTTCTCCATGGCGGACCAGGCGCAACGCACGAGTATTTCGAGTGCTTCGAAAGTTTCTTGCCGCAGGAAGGTATCGAGTTCATTTACTACGACCAGCTCGGCTCTGCCTACTCTGACCAGCCGAAGGACAAAGACCTGTGGACACTCGACCGGTTTGTTGATGAGCTTGAGCAGGTACGCAAAGCGCTCGGCCTGAACAAAGACAATTTTTATCTTCTCGGCCATTCATGGGGCGGCATCCTTGCAATGGAGTATTCGATGAAGTACCAGGATAACCTGAAGGGGCTCATCATTTCCAACATGATGTCCAGTTCACCCGAATACGGAGCGTATGCAGATAATGTGTTGGCGAAGCAGATGGACCCAAAAGTATTGAAGGAGGTCAGAGCGCTCGAAGCAAAAAAGGATTTTCAGAATCCGAGATATATGGAGCTCCTTCTCCCGAATTACTATGCCCAACACATCCTGCGTTTGGAGGATTGGCCGGATCCGGTGAACCGGGCGTTCGGCAAGATCAACCAGGAAGTGTATGTGCTGATGCAGGGGCCGAGCGAGTTCGGGATTTCCGGAAGGCTGGAGAAATGGGATAGAAAAGCAGACTTGAAAAACATCGCAGTCCCGACGCTTGTTATCGGAGCCAAACACGACACGATGGACCCCGAGCACATGCGCCTGATGTCGACATTCGTTCAGAACGGCAGCTACTTGTATTGTCCGAACGGAAGCCACATGTGCATGTACGACGACCAGCAAACCTACGTACCGGGACTCATCAAGTTCATCAAGGGTGTTGACGCGGGAAAGAAGAAGGTGGAATTCTAGAAACTATAAGTTGACTGGTCTTATAAGTCGTTAAAAACGACTGCCGATGTTAGGTTTTTGTGTCACATACCCACGACTTAAGTCGTGTGTAATTAGGTACAAACCATGATATAACAAATCAAATTGAATTAGGCTGCCCTCTATGTTTGGTGATAATATTAAACATGATTATGTCAAGAATACTAGGATGCTGAGCTGTGATGAA
>JANOGR010000335.1:0-2717 GCA_031406095.1 Ignavibacteriales bacterium | reverse complement strand
AACGGCAAAGGCGGTCGTGACCACCAAAGCGACTAGAAGAATGAGAACGGGCAGGAGAAATGTTGATCGCATACCATCGCTAATATAGAATCTGTGGGCATAAAACACAAGCACAATAATTCGGGTCTCAATCTAAAGGATGAGTGCCTGGAAGATTTGATTTTGAACCTCAGAACCTCTATACTCTCAAACACGTCAACAGCTTAGGAGAATTCCATGTCGGTCACAAAAAGATCATACGCAACAAAATAAGCGCACCCCTTGCGCATATCCACACCACACAGCATAGTAAACGCAATGATTGCGGTTATCCACCAGTTAGGTGCCCCCCGGAATTGAATTTTTCTTATATTTGAAGGAAAACTAGGAGAACTCGATGACCGTCAAGACTTACACAGCTATACTTCATCGCGAAGAAGACATGTACGTGGCTGATTGTCCTGAAGTAGGCACTGTTAGCCAAGGATCAACGGTTGAAGAAGCGTTGGCTAATCTCAAAGAAGCAACTGAACTTTACCTCGAAGAATTTCCTCCCAAGGGCAATGAAAAGGCCTTACTGACCACCTTCGAGGTCGCTGTAAATGCCTGAGCTTCGTAAAGTTTCTGGTGAAGAAGTTATCAAAGCCCTTCAACGCCACGGATTTCGGCGAGTTCGCCAACGGGGCAGCCATGTAATTCTCAAAAAAAGGTACTCCTTCCGGTGAAATCGGTTGTGTTGTTCCCTTACACAAACAACTCAAAATCGGCACCTTACACGGAATTCTCAAGCTGGCGAAAGTTAAGCCAGAAGAGTTTCTCGAAAACCTCTAATTCATCAAAGCATTCGGGCGGCAGCTAACAAGCGGCAACACGATGCTCTCCGTTAAAAATGCGAGCTAGGAGAGTTCTGACACGAGCACCCCTGCCACGATAAGCCCGCCGCCCAGGATCCCGGGCAATCCCAGCACCTCGCCGAGAACGAAGTAGGCAAATACCGCAGCAATAACGGGCTCAACCGAGAAAATCACAGCCGCCCGCGTTGGTGTCGTTTCCTTCTGAAACTTCGTTTGCACATAAATGGCGACAACCGTTGCCGCGACGGTGAGATACAGCAACCACCAGAGCAATGTCGGATGGAGCTCGATCCACGTATGTTCGAATGTTCCCGCCATCAACCCGCCTCCCACCGCAGCCGTGGCAAACTGTATCAACGTCAGCTGGGCTGCATCGTGCTCCTTCGTGAAAATATCCAGGTACACGATATAAAGGGCAAAACAGAGAGCGCAGCCAAGCGTCAGCGCATCTCCGAAATTGAATTCAGACCCTTTGGGCGACGTCAGGAAAAACAGCCCTGCCGTGACGAGTAGAACGCCAGCGATGTTCCCCAATTTTGGAGCACGTTTTTCAATGAGGATTTGACATAGAGGAGTGAAAACGACCAGCATGCCCGTCACAAAGGCCGACTTCGAGGCGGTCGTGTATTCAAGGCCAATGGTTTGTAGTGCAAATCCAGTAAACAAGAGCACGCCGAGAAGAAAGCCTTTCTGCGCCGCACCAACAGTGGTAACTCTGACGCTCTTCCAGGTGAGAACCGCAAAAATAATTGAGGCAAGCGAGAATCGGATCACGACGTAGAGAAACGGCGATATGTGGCTCAGGATGAGTTTTGTTGCAACAAATGTGGTGCCCCAAATGAGAGTGACAGACAAGAGGAACAACTCAGCTTGAGCGCGGGTACTCATAGATTGTGAACGCAGGCGAACGGATCTCTGCTCACACAGACAATCTGTTTAATTCGAATCGGCTGATGGGTATGAATCAAACAGGTGGCCCCACTGGGACTTCCTGAGCCATTTTTTGAACGTGAGTCTGTCTCTGAGCGGCCATCGGTAGTAATCATGGTAGAACTCAGACCCGAAGATAAAGAAGTTGACCAGCGGCGTTCTGAAAAAAAGGTTTTGAAATCTCTTCAACGGGCTGAACCAGAAAAGGTTGCCGGCAAGGCTGGCTGCATTGTCCCCCACTGAGAAATTCCAATTCACATTGCGGACGTCCTCACCCACCACTTGTATCTCCCGGGTGTCACCGCAACCCAAGCCTCGTTCATGTGCGAGGTGTATATACTTGATCTCAAGTGGATTGAAGCCCATCATTTTGGCTGCGACCGCATCGATGGCTACCTGGTCGGCACCCGCAAGAATGACGTTTTTTTCCTCCGGATACATTGTTCTCGGACCCGGTCCGTTACCGGCAGTCGTTCCGTCCATCAAGGCGAAAATACCGGTATGAATCTCTTTTTGGATGGCCAACAGGTCAACAAGTGTCTCGTGAATCCACGAATGGGTGTAGTGGCGATGTGTGTTCAGCAACCCGCCGAATGCATTCTTCATCGCTCCCGTTGTCGTTGTGTAGATATGACATTTCACGGTCGGCAAATGGACAATGTTCTTTCCAAAGAATAAGTCTGGAATCCTGATCCCCTCAGGATAGATTTGATCCAGCACCAACAACGGTGTTCTCGGCTTGTATTCCACCCACTTCATGTCGCTCTCTTTGAAATTGAAATACACGGGGATTGAGTATTTTTTGAAGATCGGCGTGTATTTGTTCAGATCCTCTCCCTTGAATGCGTCTGTGACCACTGTTTTGTTCTGAACGCACACGAGATCCTTCAACCCCGCCTATTGGAGGGCCAGAAACGACCCCACGAGCTGCCACGGCGTGGTGTATGCGCCGGG
>JANOGR010000315.1:0-1668 GCA_031406095.1 Ignavibacteriales bacterium | reverse complement strand
GATGAAACCGGACTCATCTGGGTTCCAACATCTCCCCATATTCCGCATGCTAATACACCCATGTTCTCAGTCATGACGGGCTTGCTCGGGGAATTGGGAACAGCCAACCAGGGAGTCGGTTACACGCTGCCGTTTGAGCTGGTAGGCGCGCCATGGGTGAGCGGAACAGCGCTTGCACAGTATCTTAATACGAGAGGGTTGCAGGGCGTGGAATTCCGGCCGACATGGTATCGCCCGTTTTACTTTGACACCACGGGTATCCGTTACGAGGGCATTCAGATCCACGTGACCGACCGTGATCGCTTGAACCTGACGGCTGTGCA
This sequence comes from Ignavibacteriales bacterium, assembly GCA_031406095.1. Taxonomy (GTDB): domain Bacteria; phylum Bacteroidota; class Ignavibacteria; order UBA10030; family UBA10030; genus JANOGR01. The sequence goes on along the minus strand of JANOGR010000315.1, from coordinate 1,345 downwards.
GCTCTACATCCTGGAAGCGCTTTACAGGTTGTTTCCCGAGAGGAATATCTACGAACGTGCCCGCCGGGAGAAAATCGAGATGTTTGACAAGGTTCTCGGGTCGCCGGAAATCCGCCGTGCCTTGTTTGACCATACGAGCGTGGAGGATTTGCTGCGCAAAATCGATCAGCAAAGGGCTCTGTTCATGATTAAACGTGAAAAATACTTGCTGTATGAATGAATCCAAACACGCAAACATCACATCCCATTCTCGAGCGAGATTCAGTTCACGAACGACACTAATGGAACGATTGTTGTCAAGGACGCACCGGGTTACTTCAACATCGAAGCCGGCATGAGAATAACTTTGTAAACAATTGACCTTTTGCAAAGCCTGACCCTCGCGGGTCAGGCTTTTTGTTTTTTTATGGATTTGCTTTTGTGAGCCATCTTTGCTATTTTAAGCAAACCACAGATGACCCCACCTCTAACAATCTCTTTTCATGCAGGATGTAACGGGGACGTTATCTAACAAGTTCGAGCATGTTGCACCTTCCACGGTCTTAACACCCTCAGCGTCAGAGCCTCCTTCAGCATCAGCGTCAGAGTTTCCTCAGGATTTTCGAAACAAACAAGAAGCAAAGCGTTATTCGAGACTTAAGATTACCGTTGGCATCTCCGAGGCAATATTTTTTTTCTCGGTCGGAATTATGGTTGTGATTTTCGGGATTTCATCGGGCATTGAATCCCTCGCGTTGAATGTTTCGCAAAACCCCTATATCGCTCTGCTTGTCTACGCTTCTGTATTAGGTCTTGGCGAGATGGTTTTGGGTTTTCCACTCGGTTACTATTCCAGCTTTCATATTGAGCATAAGTTCAAGCTGTCGAACCAGACATTCAGAAAGTGGCTTTGGGAAGGCGCGAAATCCCTGCTCGTGGGGATTCCCATAACTGCGCCGGTTCTGCTCATGTTTTACTTTTGCCTGAGGACATTCCAGGAAACCTGGTGGCTGCCTGTCGGATCGGTGTTGTTTCTTTTTTCTGTCGTTCTGGCCAGAATCGCACCTGTATTAATCTTTCCGCTCTTTTACAAATTCAAAGCCGTTGAGGACAATGCGCTTCAAGAAAGAATCCTGAGATTATGCGAAAAAGCCGGCGTGAAGGTGGACGGAATTTTCGTGTTTGACATGAGCAAGAACACGAAGAAAGCGAATGCGGCTTTCACCGGCATCGGAAAATCAAAAAGGATCATTCTCGGCGACACACTCGTGGCGAACTTCACTGATGAGGAAATCGAGACCGTGTTTGCACACGAATTGGGCCACTACACATTGAAGCACAATTGGACGATGATTGCGGTCGGAAC
>JANOGR010000312.1:0-4709 GCA_031406095.1 Ignavibacteriales bacterium | reverse complement strand
TGGAACTATCCATCGAAACGAGAGTGGCGCCAGCGGCGCCGGCGTCTGCTACGATTCCGTAGCTGTTGCCAGTGAATTCCGATTTTCTCACTGTGAAATGCGGGCTTCCACTAGGCGCATAGATGCCATATCGCCCATTGTCTCTGAACTTCGATCCGTAAAAATATGGATTCGAGCTATAGATAAGCACACCGTCGTATGTGTTTGAGCTAAACGTCGAATTCGAAACAGTTCCGTTAGCTCCGTTCACAAGATAGAGACCGTAATAAGAACTCTGGGTGCTGGTAATATTTGTGATGATTGGTGTCGTGCCATCAACACGGAGGTTTCCGTTGCCACTTGATCCACCAAATCTGAACACGCAATTATTCAGAACACTGCTGCTGTTACCTCCGATATACAGCCACACCATGTCCCAGATCCCTCTCGTTGGGATCGTAAGAGTCGAATCACCGTTTGTGTCTCCACCATACGGGTCATCCCGTTCAGAAGTGAAAACAATCAGACTGTCGGATTTGCCATTTGCGTTGATTATCCCGCCCGCTCCACTGATTGTCAGACGCGCCCCCGAGGCGAACTTCACGATGGCTCCAGGCCTGATTGTGAGCAGGCTGCTGACAGTAATATCGTTCTTCACCCAGTACACGCTGTCGGAGTACCAGATGGTGCTGGTTGATATGGCTGCGGTTTTCTGTGCTACAGGACGAGGCAGGGCGAGGATCGTCCAGGGCTGGAAGTCGACGTTGTTGCTGACCTTGTCGCCCAATCCCGTCGGGTTCAGACTTGCATGGTTAGGTCCAAAATCAGACCCCCAGTAGTTCTCCCTCGCTATAACGCTCGAAATTCCTGTGTTAAGAAATCCCCAGGTTGTGTTATTGGTGATGGTGTTTTTCTTTATGGTCGGTTGCGTCGCGCCGAGCCCGGTAAACTGGATGCCTGTATTGTTGTAACGAATCAGGTTGTTCTGAATTTTTGGTGCAGAACTGTTGTCGATAAAGATACCAATCCCGTTCGAATCAATTCTTGAGTTCGTGACCTCCGGGTTTGAGTTGATGGGTATGCGGATCCCACCGAGTAAATTCTTGGCTGAGATCGTCGAATCGACTTTCATGGTGGTGACCAAATCACTATAGATGCCGTAGCCAGCGTTGTCGCGCACGTTGGAAGCAGAAATTCTCGGAGACGAAGCCCGAACGTTGATTCCATGACCTGCACTGAATCGCACAACGGTATTGGAGATGTTGATTGCCGGTGCTCCGGTGAAGTAGAAGATGGTTGAGCCGTTTGTCCCGCTGCCGCCGTATTCAAAGACGCAATAATTGAGGTATGAAGTTACTGAAGCGGATGCGAGGAATGAAAGGTTTCGCCAGAAGCCGGGAGTCGTAGAACTGTTCGCCGTGAATGTGATTGGGCTTCCCGATGTTCCACCTGCCTTCAACGTCCCTGCCACGACGAGAATCCCACCCAAATTGAATTTCACGACTGCACCCGGTTGGATCGTCAGGGTTATCCCATTGAGAACGGTAACTGAATCCCCAATGATCACATTGCCAGCTGTCCACGTCGTATCCGACGTAATCGGCCCGGAAAGCTGTCCGTAGCCGAGGGATGAAAGCGTGAGTGTGAGGAACAATGAGAAGGCGATGGAGCGCCAGTTGCAAGTCCGCATAAAAGTCTCCCTAGATAAGGTTACAAAGCTGCTGATGATGAAAGCGAAGAGCGCTAAACCACTTCAGAGAATTGCCGGTAAAACGTTGCAAAAGATATAGTTTGAGCAAATACAGGTCGTTGATGCCCGTCACGTTTATAGAAACCAAAAGAAGATTTTACTTCAGCAGCAACAGCTTCCTCGTGGCCACGAATTCTCCAGTTTCCAAACGATAGAAATACACGCCACTTGGAACCTGCGGTCGCCACTCGACCTGATAGCGTCCCGCTTGTTGCTCCTCATCGAAGAGTTCTTCAACAAGCTGCCCAAGTGCGTTGAAAATCGTCAGACGCACATGCCCAGACGTGGGCAGGTTGTACGAGATAATTGTGCTTGGGTTGAAAGGGTTCGGATAGTTCTGCTCAAGATGGAACGCGCTCGGTTGAAGGTTTCCGATCTTTTCCACTGAAGTTACAACATTGAGCGTCCATGTCGTGCTATCTTTCAAGCCAAACGGGTCGGAGAAAATTGCTTTCACCGTTGTTCCCACGGAAGGACTCGGAAAAGTCTTATTGAATGAAGCGCTGGAGCCCGTTAGCTCGGTCACGTCGTTCACTTTCCATACGTACGTGAGGGGATCGCCATCGGGGTCGGAGGCCGAAACGCTGAATAAGGTCGACACACCAACCCCCACGGAAGTCAATGTCGATGGAGATCGGCTCGAGAATAAGGGTTTCGAATTTACCGAGCGTATTTGTGCAAAACCGTTGCTAATCAAGGGGACTGGTGCTCCTTCGTTGAACAAAACATTGCTAAGTGTAAAGTTCGTGGTCGAAGGACGGGGTGTTGAATCCGGAACAATGAACCGGAATCGAAGGATCGCCCCAGCAGCAAAAACAGGCGCAGTTCCCGCTGAAGCCACCTGAACACTGCCGCTTGAAAGAGCCGGCGCCACCGACCAGGAAGATGACAAAGTACCCGTTGTCAGCACGCTGTCAAACTTCAGGTAATAGGAGGTAGCATAAGTGAGTTTAAATTGGAAAGAAACGAAACCGGTGTCGTTTGTGGTCACGACGATAGGGACTTCAATGGCAGTATCAGTTGCAGTTGTCACAAGAGCGTACGTATTGGATACTGTGAGCCGGAAGTCATATAGATTGACAGTGCCGCTTACACCTTGAGATCCCACATTATCCACTGCTTTCACCGTTATGGAGCCACCCCGTAGAACCTTCACCTTTCCCGATGGTGATACGGTCGCTCGAAGCGGGTCAGACACACTCCATGTGTATGGCGCGGTCCCGCCTGAGACGGTAAACTGCAGGGAATCACCCTTGAGAAGAGTTTGTGTTCCACCTGGAGAAACGGTGAGTGGTGGAAGTGCAGTGACGGTGGCGTTTCCCGAAACTGTGTTTGCCAGCAGGTCCTGGTTGAACAGGATTCCCTGAAATCCTATGGATGATGCACCCGACGTCGAATTTGTGGCCTGCAACCTGACATATAGAAGAATACCCGACCCGCTGAGGGCCGAAGTTCCTCCAAATGAAATCGCGATTTGGCCCGGCTTGACTGAGAACTCTGGAGCGCCTCCCGAGGCGATCAAAGTACCGGACTGGATGACTTGGGTTGCCGTCCAGAGATTCTGGTTATATGTGATCGTCAGCTGACCCGAAATGATACCTAGGCCCGTCACATTGGTCGTGTATATAGGAAGGTCAAGTGTCTGGCCCTGAAAACGGCTCGTGTCACGAACTGAGAGCTTCAACCCTCTGACTTCGACGTTCCCGGATGTATCGATAAGGCTTTGTGAGTCTGTGCTAATGACTTTCACGATCCCCGGGCCTGCGCCAGTGAGTAATCCACTGTTCGTGATCGTCGCCACGCTTGAGTTCGTCGTTGTCCAGGTATACGGCCCGGTGCCTCCCGAAACGGTGAATTGTTGAGTCTCACCCCGTGTGATCAAAGCTGTATTTGGTGACACAGTGATAAACGGCGGGGCTTGGACAGTAATCGTTGCATTTGCGAAGGAGAGTGGGATGTTGCCTTGATTGAACAACGTTGTTGCGCCATTGAATGAAAGGCTCGCACCCACAGTCGATCCGGGAATATTTGCCTTGAATCGAATGAAAAGAAGTCGGCCGGTATCGCTCAAAACCGTCGACCCGCTACCGGCAACGAGAAGCCGTCCTGGGGAAACGACGTTTCCCACGAGAATCCAGCTCAAAGTATCAGTCATCGAACCCGTTGCGAAAACCGAGTCATAGGTCAAGTAAGTTGAATTGAATGAAATGTCCAGTGTGTACGACAAGACTCCCAGTCCTGTCAACGAGCTGTCGACAAAGACCGGAACGATGAAGGTCGTGCCTCCGACAACCGTGGCGTTCCGAAATGCGAGCCTTGTTGGGCCGGCGTTCGCGGCGGCGCCCATCAGCACCAACCAGCCGGCGACGGCATACATGAATCGTATTCTCATGAATTCACCTTTTGTGTGCCATTACATGAACATTGTGAATTATTTCACCATGATCATTTTCTTGACACTGACAAAGGTGCCTGTTTTCATCCTGAGGAAATACATTCCGCTTCCAAAACGCTCACCTTGTTCACCTGTGCCATCCCAGGTTGCCCGGTGTTGACCCGCCATGTACTCTTTATCGGCGAGCACGCGCACGAGTTGACCCGTGACATTGTATATCTCCAGCCGAACCTTTTCGCCGTCATTCGGTACGTTAAACGTGACGGTCGTCGATGGGTTGAATGGATTCGGATAATTCTGAAGCAAGTCGAACGACAAAGGCATTCCGTTCACCACTATGGCTCCCTCTCGAGTTTGTGAAAGGGCGTTCGATTCATTGAGAGACAATTCGGTAAATCGGATAGGTGATTGTATCTGTCCCCGAACATCTTTCTTCGCTTCGAAAGTAATTGTCAGAAGTTCGCCGCTTCCTTCCATGGCATCGGCTGATGCGAGGAAGATGCGGAGCTTGCCGTCGCCCATTGCGTACTCCATCATTTTTCCGTCCGCTAACGCGGCGGTTTGTACTGAAACTGGTTTCAAGAC
>JANOGR010000314.1:0-11387 GCA_031406095.1 Ignavibacteriales bacterium | reverse complement strand
GCTTTTCCACAAGGTGCAGACCCGGAAGCCGTTCAAACAGGATCGGCAGCGCCACTTCGAGCTCGAGACGGGCGAGTGGAGCACCGAGGCAGAAGTGGATGCCGCCGCCGAACGAGGTGTGGGGATTCGATGGTCGCCGGTTTTTTTTCGGAGGACTCTGGAAAGATGCTTGAACTCCTCGTCTGTGAGGACAAGTGTTTTCCCGTGAATGTTGTCAGGCTCAACATAAAAAAAATCCATATTTAGAACGATACTCCGAAATCAAGTACAAATCGTCCCTCTCCGAGCTCATTCCACGCGTATTCCGTCCTCACAATGAGGCTGTAGGGAAGAAGGAAATGGAGGCCGGCGCCGTAGCCCAGCAACCAGGGTTTTGAGGAAAACGATTCATTCCGATACCAGATCTTTCCTGCATCGACAAAGAGGCCGGCGTACAAGCCATATCTCAGCATTTTAAACTGTGGTATGGCAATGGGCGCTTCGAAATATCGCGGGTTCAGAAACGGGAACCTCAACTCGACACTTTCCCCAATGATGCTCTCTCCCTCGAGCCTCTCGTTGAAATGGCCGCGGTTTCTTTCATCAAATCCGGAGAATACACGGCGATACGGTGGAACGACTCCGCCGATCACTCTGGTACCGTAGGATCGAATCGCCAGCGACCACTCCTCGCTGAGGAGGGCATAACCACGAACATCGTAGCCGGTCGTCAACAGGTTGACTTCCGATTCGCCAAAACCCGCTTTCGTTGCCCCGAGAGAGAAGAGCATACCCTCGGTTGGATATTCGCGAATGTTCCGGCTGTCATAGGTGTAGTGAAGCCCGGAAGAAAAGAACGCGTCGCGGCCAGAGGCCGACGCTGTACGCCCGGCCTGCAGGTCTGACAACATCCAGACGTCGTAATTCAAGAAACCGGTCACAGTCTGGAACAGGCCGTATCGTTTCCCGACGGTTACGCCTGTCGCGAGGTTTGTCTGTTCGTACTCCTCTTCGCTCACGTTCAGGTTATGCACATGCCGGTAGGAAATGGCAGTCCGAAAAAAGATGTCATCATCGTCCGTCAACTTGGGGTTTTGATACAGGAGCGAGACCCACCGGTCGTATCCGAGCGCGAAGGAAAGAAACAGCTTCTCATTTCTGCCCCGAAAATTCTGATGCATCACTCCCGCGCCGTAGTAGAGTTTGTTGACATCTCTGTAACGAAAACCGACCACCGGAAACGGGAACATATACCATCGCTCATCTACCTGCACAACGAGAGTCGTGCTGTCATCATGGGGGACAGATTGGATTTCCACTTTATTGAACAACTGAAGGCTGTAAATGCGGTCTCGATCGCGCTCGAGTGCCTCCGGGGTCATTCGATCTCCGACTTTCAGCGACATTTCGCGCAAAATGACATGTTCCATCGTCGTTTCGTTGCCCTGGATGAGGATCTGCTTAACAAGGAGCGAGTCGACGGATTGCGAAAAAGCAATCGACGATCCAAGGAAGATGAAGAAAGCCAGAAAGGGTTTTTGATTCATGTTCATAAAAATAAGAAGCCCCTTGGGTCGGAAGGGGTTCCGAAATTCTTCATTTCATCAATCGACGATAATCGACCGCGATGCACCGATCCATCACAACCGTCAACCCGGCTTGCTCAGCCTTCTGTGCGGCGCGCGGGTGGACGACCCCCAGTTGAAGCCAAATCGCTTTGGCCTTGATTTCTATTGCTGATTCGACAATCTCTTCGACGCCTTCCGGGTTGCGAAAAACGTCGACGAGGTCGATCCTACCGGGTACAGATTGCAACGAGGGGTAACATTCTTTACCGAGCACTTCTTTGTAGTTCGGATTGACGGGAATGACATCATACCCCCTGCGCAGGAGAAACTCGGCAATAGTATTGCTGTCGCGCCACGGTTTCGCTGAAGCTCCAACGACGGCGATCGTTTTTGTCTCTCTCAAAATCCTCGTGAGCGTCGCATCGTCCTCGACCGGCATTTCAACTCTGCTGGACTGCCGTTTGCTGGTTGATTCGCTCGAGAGCCTGTGCGGCGGCGGCTTGCTCCGCGTCTTTCTTGCTTCTTCCCGATCCCACGCCGAAACTTTGAGAGCCAACAAACACTTCTATCGTGAACCTGCGGTCGTGTTCCGGCCCTTCTTCACGGACGACGCCATAGCGGGGGATTCCAAGCCCGCGACCTTGAGAATATTCAAGGAGTGTGCTCTTGTAGTTGTCATCAAGTGTCGCCCCTACGAGAACGTCCTCTTTCGTAAGAATGGTCCTCTGGATGAACCCGCGGGCCGCATCCAGTCCTCCATCCAGGTAGAGAGCCCCGATGATGGCTTCGAACGCATCGGCGAGTATCGACTCGGACCCGCTCCCGATGGACTGGGTGGCGCTTGTGCTCAGGAAAAGAAACTCGGAAATCTGGAGTTCTTTGGCCCGTTGAGCAAGAATGCGCCGGTTCACGAGTCGCGAACGGTATTTTGTCAACTCACCTTCCTCCATCGTTGGATGGGCGGCGTGAAGGTAGTCGGCAACGATGAAATTCAGGAGCGCATCCCCCAGAAATTCAAGCCGTTCATTGGAGTTCCATTGTTCATCGACAAACTGAAGGTACGACCGGTGCAACAGGGATTCAAAAAACAACTTCCAATTTTTGGGCTTGTAGCCGATCGTTTTTTGAAATTCCCGGGCATTGAACGAGTGGCGGTTCAGCTTCCGAGCCCACTCTGTTGCATCGAGCGGTCGGAATAAATGAAACAGCCTTCGGAATGAATATTTCACGACAGGAAGCGGGAATTTCTCCCGCGGGAGACTTGGTTACTGGTGATACTTCTTGAAGAGGATCGAGGCGTTGTGCCCGCCAAACCCGAACGTGTTGCTGATCGCGGCTTCCACTTTCCATTCCTGAAACGTGTTGGGAATGCAGTTCAGGTCGCATTCGGGGTCCGGTGTTTCGTAGTTGATGGTAGGGTGCACCTTGTCCCTTTGCACGGAAAGAATCGTCGCAATGGCCTCAACCGCACCCGCCGCTCCCAGCAGATGTCCGATCATCGATTTCGTCGAGTTGATGGCGATTTTCCGTGCACGTTCGCCGAACACAGTTTTGATGGCCGCAGTTTCGTTCTTGTCTCCAACGGGCGTCGACGTTCCGTGTGTGTTGACATAGTTGATATCGTTCGGGCTGAGACCGGCATCTTTGATGGCTGCGCGCATGGATCGGACAGCTCCTTCCCCGCCCGGTGCAGGCTCCGTGATGTGGTGCGCATCAGCCGTGAAGCCGACACCTCCCACCTCGGCATGGATTTTCGCTCCCCGTTTCAATGCGTGGTCCAGTTCTTCAACGATCAGAATGCCGGCTCCCTCACCCATCACAAACCCGTCCCTCCCGGCATCGAAAGGTCTGCTTGCTGTTTGCGGCGATTCGTTTCGAGTGGAAAGAGCCCTCATCGCGTTAAACCCGCCGATGCCCATCGGGCAAATACCGGCTTCCGACCCGCCGGTGACCATGACGTCGGCATCGCCGCGCTGGATATGAATGAACGCATCCCCAACAGAGTGCGTTGAGGTTGCACAGGCAGAGGTCGTTGCATAATTCGGACCTTTGAATCCAAACCGCATGGAAATCCTGCCCGCAGCCATGTCCGCGATCATCATCGGGATGAAAAACGGGCTGATGCGGTGAGGGCCTTTTGATGTCCAGAGGGTCTCCTGCTGCGTGTAGTATGTCCCCATCCCGCCGATTCCCGAACCCGTGATGACGCCGACTCTGTCCCGGTCTACTTTCTCGAGATCCAAACCCGAGTCCTTCACCGCCATCTCGGAAGCAGCGAGCGCGTACTGCGTAAAGGGATCGCATCGCTGGGAAAGCTTCCGGTCCATGAATTTCAACGGGTCGAAGCCTTTCAACTCGCATGCGAATTTCGTGTCGTAGTCGGACGCGTCAAAGTGGGTAATCGGCGCGGCTCCGCTTTTGCCGGCGAGGAGGTTCTGCCAGTACTCCTCCACCGTCAGTCCGATGGGTGTGACCGCTCCCATCCCTGTAACAACGACACGTCGAACTTGTCCGTTAAATCCCATGGTTCGAAACCCTCAGCTCCGTCCGGTCAAGAGGCCTTCGACTTCAAATAATTGATGGCGTCTCCCACGGTGGAAATCTTCTCCGCGTCTTCGTCGGGAATTTGAACGTTGAACGCTTTTTCAAACTCCATGACAAGTTCCACGGTGTCGAGCGAATCAGCTCCGAGGTCGTTCGTGAAAGATGCTTCCGGAGTGATTTGACCTTCATCGACTCCCAGTTTGGAAACAATGATTTCTTTGACCTTCGCCGCAACGTCTGCCATAAGATTCTCCTTATTAGATATAGAGTAATGTGTGTGATGTGCTTAATAAAGTCTACATAACGATGCCGCCGTCCACGCATAGCACCTGACCCGTGACGTAGCTGGCGGCCGGTGACGCCAAGAACAGAACAACGCTCGCAATTTCCTCGGGCTTCGCGGTTCGCTTCATCGGAATCATACTGACAAGCTGCTCTTTCTGCTGCGGCGTGAGCTTCTCGGTCATGTCTGTATCGACAAACCCTGGGGCGACGGCGTTTACCTGAATATTGCGAGAAGCAAGCTCTTTCGCAAGCGTTTTTGTCAGCCCTATCATTCCGGCTTTTGCGGAAGAGTAGTTCGCCTGTCCCGCATTGCCAATGACGCCGGCGATGGATGTAATGTTGATGATCTTTCCTTCTCTCTGGCTCATCATTTGCCGGCAGACAGCCTTCGAAAAGTTGAAGGCGCTTTTGAGGTTGGTATCGAGAACTTCATCCCAATCCTGCTCCGACATTCTCATGATCAACGTGTCCCTGGTGATCCCCGCATTATTCACAAGGATATCCAGCCTTTGAAACTCCTTGACGACTGAATCCACGACCTGCACAGCCGAGTTGAGGTCCTTTGCATCAGATTGAAATGCTACGGCACGCTGGTTCTTTTCTTCAATCTCAGTGACGACTTTTTTCGCGGCATCCGCAGCGCTTTTATACGTAAACGCGACATGCACACCTTCGTCTGCGAGTGCAAGAGCAATCGCCCGCCCGATACCCCTGGAGCCACCGGTGACGAGCGCGACTTTATCTCTCAGAGAACTCATGATTGAGTGATGTCTGCGAATTTTTCCAAACCTTTGATTTCGGTGTTGGGCGCTATCCGTTTCACAAGCCCTTGCAGAATTTTACCTGGTCCAATTTCTACAAACTGCGTGGCTCCGTCCGCTGCCATGTTTTGAACGCTTTCCTCCCATCGTACCGGACTTGTCAACTGTTGAAACAGCAACTCACGAATGTCGGCGGCTTTCCGGACGGGCTTTGCGGTGACATTTGCGTACACCGGAATCACTGCATCTTTGATTTCAGTTTTTTCGAGCGCCGACTTCAAACCGGTCTTCGCCGATTCCATCAGTGGAGAATGGAACGCTCCGCTCACCTGTAACTCTTTCACAAGCCTGGCGCCGCGTTCTTTCGCCAGTTCCATCGCCTTGCGCACACCAACCACAGAACCCGAGATGACGACTTGACCGGGTGAATTGTAGTTTGCGGCCTGAACAATTCCGGTCTCCCATGCTTTACAACACACTTCGCCGAGTGACTTTGAGTCAAGCCCGATGACGGCGGCCATGGTCCCCGGTTGTTCAACGCCGGCTTGTTGCATCACCTCTCCGCGCAAACGAACCAATTTCAAGCCATCTTCGAACGTGAGGGCTCCTGCATAAACGAGAGCCGAGTATTCACCGAGCGAGTGTCCCGCGGCCATGTTGGCCTGCGGCCCGCGATACAGTTTTACAAGAACAACACTATGAAGAAAAATCGCCGGCTGAGTGTTTTTTGTCTGCTTGAGTTCTTCGTCTGGACCTCCGAAGCAAGTCTTGCTCAGCGAGAAACCCAGAACCCGGTCGGCTTTTTCAAAGAGCTCTTTCGCCACGCGGTCGTTCTCAAAGAGGTCCTTCCCCATGCCGACGTACTGCGAGCCCTGACCGGGAAAGACAAACGCAAGGCCGGGCATTGTTTCAGGGCTTCGCCGGGTTCACGAGAGACCACTTCACGAGTGTCGCTCCCCAGGTGAAACCTGCGCCGAACGCGGCGAGCACAATGTTTTGACCCCGTTTCAGCTTCCCGCACTGCCACCACTCCGAGAGGCACAACGGAATGGTCGCCGCGGTCGTGTTTCCGTACTTGTCGATGTTGATCATGACTTTCTCGCGGCTGATTCCCATACGGCTGGCCGTCGCGTCCACGATCCTCAAATTTGCCTGATGCGGAACAAGCCAATCGACATCATCGGCCGTCAGCTCGTTGCGCTGCATGATTTCCGCCGCAACTTCCGCCATGCCGATGACGGCCATCTTGAACACAGCTTTTCCGTCCTGGTAGAGGTAGTGCATTCGTTTGTCGACGGTGTCGTGCGTAGGCGGGTGGAGGCTTCCGCCGCCTTTCATATGCAGGTATGGTCCGCCTGAACCGTCGACATAGAGTCTATGATCAAGAATTCCGTAGTTCGGGTCTTCTCCCGGCTCCAACAAGACCACTCCGGCTGCGTCCCCGAAGAGAATGCACGAATTGCGGTCTTTGTAGTCCATGATACTGCTCATCTTGTCAGCGCCGACGACAAGAACCTTGGAGTATTGACCGTTTTCGACAAACTGAGCTCCGGTGACGAGTGCAAACAGGAAGCCGGAACAAGCGCCGGATAGATCAAAGCCCCACGCCTTAGAAGCGCCGATTTTGTCCTGGATGACGCAAGCCGTCGCAGGGAAAAACATATCCGGAGTCACCGTGGCTACAATAATCAGGTCAATCTCGGTGGCTTCGATCTTCCGTTGAGCCAATAACTGTTCGATTGCCTTGACAGCCATGTCCGAGGTCGCGCCATGCTCCATGATACGACGCTCGCTGATCCCGGTGCGTGTTCGGATCCATTCGTCAGTGGTATCGATCATTTTTTCCAAATCGGCATTGCTCAGGATTTTCTCCGGAACATAATGGGCGACTGCCGTTATGGTTGCTTTTCGAGCCATGCGCTATGCCGTCACTCTGATTGCCCCGCCTTGTAAAGGCGCAGGTTGAGGGGTTTGAGCAAGTGCCTCTTCGATGCGTTTGTTGATCTGGCTTTTGGCGACTTCGACTGCTTTGAGAATCATGTTCTTGATTGCTTTTGGAGAGGAACTTCCATGTCCGATGATGGTGACTCCGTTGACACCGAGCACCGGCACGCCGCCATGCTCCTCATAGTCCATGTCTTTCAAAGATGTTCGTAATGGTCCGCGCATGAGCGCAACCATCAGCGTTCGGAACACACGCCCGCTCGCATACCGTTTCAAACGGCTTTTGAGGAAAGAGGGGACGCTTTCGCCGAACTTCAGCAGCACATTCCCTACAAAACCATCGCACACGACAACATTCACTTTCCCCTTGAGAATGTCTCTCCCCTCGACATTACCCACAAAATTGAGCTTGCTCGATTCAAGCAACCGGTGCGCTTCCTGGACGATTTCCGTGCCCTTCTTTTTCTCCTCACCGACGTTGAGGAGTCCTACTGTTGGATTTCCGATCTTGAGAATTTCTTGCACATAGATGCTTCCCATCACGGCGAATTCATAGAGATGTTGAGCGCGGCAATCAACGTTCGTCCCTGCATCCACCAGCAGGCAAACTCCTTGCTCAGAGGGAAAAAAAGCACCGATGGTTGGCCTCCCCACACCTTTCACACGGCCGAGAATCAGAGTGGAAGCTGATAGCACCGCACCCGTGTTGCCTGCGCTTACAAACGCGTCGGCGTTGCCCTCCTGATGCAGGCGCATTCCAGCAGCGAGGGAAGAGTCTTTCTTCTGCTTCACCGCCGCCGTGGGGGAATCTTCCATCGTGATCACCTCAGCCGCGTTGACCACGGAAATCGGAAGACCCGCAACGGAGTGTTTCGTCAGTTGCTCCTGTACATCGCCTTCCTTGCCCACGAGAATTGCTTCGAACGCATTGCGGGTTTCCCGCAGTGCCTGGACCGTACCGGCAACCTCGTTGGCTGGGGCAAAATCACCCCCCATGGCGTCCACAATAATTTTCAGTTTCCGGCCAGAGTCCATTCGACGGAGAAGGAACGAGCGCGCTCCAGGCGCGTCGACAAAACTATGATTCTTTCGGGATGATAATCGAGCGGCCGTTGTAAAAGCCGCAGTTCGGACAGGCTCGATGCTGTAATTTTTGCTCGTGACAGTTCGAACATTCCGCGAGAGCCGGCACAGACGCCTTATAATGAGTGCGTCGTTTGCGGCCCCGTGCTTTCGAATGTCGTCGTTTCGGATTGGGCATACCTGAGTTCCTTTAGCTTTGATCACGGGAGATTTCCGACGTCAACCGGGATTGCATGATGAGACTTCGGAAGTCTTCCTCGAGAACCTTCGGACGATTAACTCGTTAGTTTGTCAAAAACTTGCGTAAACCCTGCCAGCGCGGGTCAACCTCTTCTGCCTCGCATTTGCATGTTGTCCGGTTGCGGTTGATGCCGCACGTTGGACATATCCCTTTGCAATCTTCCCTGCACAATAGCTTCTGCGGCACCGCGAGAATCGAGTATTGGCGAACATCCTCAGCGACGTCGACGAAACTCGTGTCGGGGTGGATGTAGACGATTTCCTGTTCTCCCGGCGTTGTCCCTTCCTCGAACCCGAACTTATAGAGGACCTTGTAACTCGTCCGGAATTCCCGCCGAAACTCTTCCACACATCGGTCGCACGTGAACACGCCGGCGGCCGTAATATCCGCTGTCAGATAAATGTGCTTCGTGCTTTTTTCAAGAGTTGCCTGGACCTTGACAGGATCGGCACACCTCTCGTCCATGCCGATTTCTGCGGGCTGAACCTCCAGCGAACGGTGATGAATTCCCTCGGAGAGTTTCGAGATGTTAATTCGAAGACCGCTCACTCAACCCCCGTTTGAAGAACAAAAAGAGCCTTTTTTCCAAGAAAACCAGAGAAAATATAGTGATAAGGGCTCAGAGAGTCAAGAATAAATTCCTTTTCTCCTGTTCAAAACATCAAAAGCTCGCTGAATCCTTTTTGCAAAGAACTCCCGGGCTTAACTCGAACACAAAGGATGAAATCTAGGGGATAGGCTTTTCCGCAGGAACTCCGCCAGCGGGCTCAGCGATGGTCAGAAGTTGCGCCTTGACGTACTCCACTGTTTCGTCGAGCGCGTCGCTGAATTTTTCGAAATCCTCTTTGTAGAGGAAAATCTTGTGCTTCTCGTATTCCTCCTCGCCAACGCGTTTGCTTTCCGTAATCGTGATATAAAAATCCTTCTCCGACTTGGTGGATTTGACGTCAAAGAAGTACGTTCGCTTGCCGGCACGCACGCGTTTCGTAAAAATTTCATCCTTATACGTGTTTTCCAAAGTACCCTCCCTCAAGAAAAGTGAACTGTACTCAGTGAATTACTTGCGAAACTTCTCCGGCTCATCCCACCTGCCGCCCTTGAAGTTGAACGGCGGACAGGCCTTGGTGTGGATTCACCGACACTGTGACAATAATCTTGCTCCGCTTCTTCCGGTCCTCACCTCCTCACAATGGCAACCTTGCCCGTAATGACTTGATTTCCGTTTTCAGCAAACGCCACGATGACATACACCCCTGAACTGACAAGTTTTCCTTGAGAATCCTTTCCGTCCCAGAACGCTCTTCCCCCTCCTTGTGCCTTAAATTGACTTATTAACTTTCCAGTGATCGTGAGTATTTTTACCGTTGAGTTCGCGACCAGGTTTCGGATCATCAGTTGATCGGTGTTTGGGAGAATGAACGGGTTGGGCCCCACCTCAAGCGTGGAATACGTCTGGCGGGGAGAGACTGCTTCAATTTGCAGGCTCGAGAGTCCTTTTTCCGTTCCAAAATACACGATGCCCCTTTGCTGGTCTATTGCGATCGACCGGACATCATTGGACACAAGTTGCCCGCCAGTGGAAATCGAGTTGAACTGTTGAAGGAGCTGAGTACCATCGGAGTTGACGACGAAAACTCCTTCTTTCGTGCCTATCCATTTGTTGTTGACGCCATCGACAGCGATCGTCTGAATGGACTGTTCGCGCAGCGGGAACGAACTGGTTCTTCGAGTTCGGGGAAAAAGGGGGTCGGTGATGATGAGAACGCCGAGATCCGTGCCGATCCAGACGTCACCGTCATGGTCGACAGCCAGCGACATGACAGTCGCGTTCGGGAGACCGTCCGATGTCGACATGAAGCCCCATCCTGCCGTCGCATCGGTGCCCGACACGACGCGTTTCTCGTTGAAATAATACAGCCCGCCGGGGTTCTTGACGGAAGGTTCTGAATTCGCCAGCCATTTTGTGCCTTCCCGATCGATCACCAGGTTTGTGAACAATCCGTCTGAAGGATTCCATTGATTCCTGTGATAGGCAAAGGTCGTGTCATTCACCAGCTGTGCGAGAAAGTTACCGTTCGTCGCCGTTCGGTTGACGAACCAGGGAGACCCGGCACCGTCCTGAGTGACGCTTCCGACAACGATGAAGTTGGGGTCGGAGGGCACCGTGCTGGCAAGGCTCGGGACTGAGTTCGCATGAATCCGCCGACGGACCGAATCGCCCACGACTTCAACCACTCCCCTCCCCCATGAGCTCACCCACACCGAATTCCCGCTGACAGAAACCTTGTAGTAGTCGTCAAACTGTAAATCGGGATAGAGCACATTGGTGAAATTCTTCCATTGGGAGCCGTCCGGCTTCCTCGGGTCAAACCGGTAAAAACCTCTTCCCGCGCCGTTGATACCGGAAGCGGCCCAGAGCACGCCCTCGCGATCCACCGCGACGTTCAGGAACTGACTCGACTGGGGTCCGTTGGGGAAGATGTAATTCCATGTCGACTCGTTCCATTGAGCGATACCACTCGTTGAGGTCGCAACCCACACCGCCGAGCTCCCGGAAGGAACCGAAAGGTCTTTCGATGTGAGGTTCAAATTCGATGCGACGGTTTGGACGGGGCCATTCAACATCGTCAACGATTCAACGAGAAAGCTGTTCGGCCCGTTTGAAAGGATGTACAATTGATTGCCGCGCTGCTCAAGGTCCGCAATCGACCTGGAAGCCGTGGAATTCATAGCGCGGAAAGAGTCTGCGAGGAAAAAAGCCGCACCATTGTTGGTGCCGATAACGAGAGTGTCTGAGAAGACTCCAAGGCACGTAGCGCTCGGCGAGGGCAATCCCTTGGCCGTGCCATAAATGGTCCATGCCGTGGGGGACGTGAGGTTCAACGAGCCCAAGGTCGCCATAGCCGCACCCTGATTTGTTGCGACCCAAATCCTGCCTGCATGGATAAGCACGCTGCTGACGACCGGGGAGCTCAAACCAAA
>JANOGR010000287.1:0-3262 GCA_031406095.1 Ignavibacteriales bacterium | reverse complement strand
GGACGTGAAGTGGCCATGGTAAGCACGACGGAAGGACCTGCCCTCGGCGCTGCCTTGATGGCCGGAGTGGGGACCGGATGGTCTTCTGATCTCGTGGATGCGGTCGAACAAATTGTAAAGGTTGAGGAAGTTGTTGAACCTGAGAAAAAAAATATTGAAATCTACAATGCATCGTATGAGATTTTCAAAGAATCGTACAGATCACTGGAAGGGGTCTACGCGAATATGCATCAACGATTCAAAAGTGAATAGATTTCCGGACTGAATTTAAACGCGAGAAAATGAGGGCTTGCCTTGAAATCTGTTAATGCATTCGATATCGCCGTGGTGTTTGCCTATTTCCTTGTTATGCTGAGCATCGGACTCTATTTTGTCCGGGTGAATAAGGGGGGTCGGGACTATTTCACCGGAGGTGGGATGGTTCCTTGGTGGATGTCAGGAATCTCCCTCTACATGGGCAACTTCAGCGCATGGATCTTCACGGGGGCGGCAGGCTTTGCCTACTCGACGGGTTTGTTCACACTCCTGTACTTCAGCATCGGTGCGTTTGCATATGTGTTTGGGACGAAATTGAATGCGGTTCGATGGCGCCGGACGCGCTCAATCTCACCGATGGAATACACCTATACACGATTCAACATTCCGACGCAACAATTCCTCAGCTGGGTGATCGCAACAAACTTTACTCTCTCCGGCGGCGTCCAGCTGGCGTCCACATGTAAACTGATTGCACCGGTCATCGGCTTTGACATTTCCGTAACGGCATTGTTGATCGGCAGCGTGATTCTTGTGTACACCTTTCTGGGAGGAATGTGGGCGGATTCGGTGATGGATGTGGTGCAGGGGAGCATCCTCCTCAGCATCGTGTTCCTTGTGATGCCGTTAAGTCTTGCATTGGTCGGTGGTCCCGGAGCATTGTTGGACAAACTCCCTCCGCTAACGTTTGACCATACCTATAATGGCGTTCAGTACAACGAACACTGGCTTCTTGCGATCTTCGTCATTACGTGCATCGGTTTTGCGTCTCATGGAAGGCAGTTCTATTCCGTGAAGGATGAGAAAAGCGCGCGTCGCGTGGGATATTTTGCCGCCCTGCTTGCACTGTCCGTTCCGTTGTTCTTCGGCATCCCTCCCCTCGTCGCCAGCATTCATTGGCCTGATTTGTCTCAGGTCGAGTTCTTTCGTCCTTACATCGACAAGAACCCGCAGGATCTTGTATTCATCGGTTTGGTGCTGGAGCTTCTGCCGCACGGGCTCATAGGGATTTTTATCGCCGCGATGCTCGGGGCAACAATGACCACGCTCAGTTCGGTTTTCAATTATGTGTCTTCCATCTACACACGCGATATTTATCAGGGTTTATTTGGCACCAGGCTTTCCGATGAGGCAATGTTGAAGACCGGACGCCGGGCATCCCTGGTTGTCGGGGGAACGGTCATCGGGCTTGCGCTGATTTTTGTGAACAGCCAGTTCGGGATTTTCAATCTCATGCAAACCTTTTTTACCCTCCTGAACATTCCAGTGACCGTTCCTCTTGCCTTCGGTCTTGTGAACCGGCGGATTCCCAGATGGTCCGCCATTGGAGCAATAACATGGGGGTTGATCGCCGGGGTCACGGCACGATTTGGCCTCGGTTGGAACATTGGTCCTCAAGTCTACCTCTCTTTTATCATGACAATAAGTATCTTCATGTCCGCACGATACACGGCAGATCTGTATAAACACAACAAAAAGCTTCTCGCACTTTCATGCTTGGGTGTGTGTGCCGTGACAGGCGCCCTGTTTTTCAACACTGCCATTGACGGGGCGATCTGGCGACAGGTTGTTTCCGTGGTCTCTTCTGTTGCGCTCGGAGGGTCGCTCTTCGCTTTTGCACGTCTGTTTTCTCTCCAGTCTGAAGAAGATACGAGGATTGTGGCTGAATTCTTTCGGCGGGTTGACACGCCGATTGATGTCGCCTCGGAAGTCTATGGTGCCGGCAAGAAACAGGTCTCAACCATGCCGCTGATCGGAAAGGCGGTCGTGATCATGAGCTCACTGATCAGCCTCGTCCTGTTCACCGGACTCTCACTTGATGAGATGCTCAAGGTCATTGCCCTTGTCGGCGTCCTGCTGACATTCGGTTCTCTCATGTGGTTCTTCGGAAAACGTACCGAGCGTAAGTATTTGGAAGAACGGGCCTCCTCGGTAGGCTCTGGTTTCACTCCCCACGGACCTGCAGAGTCAGGTCTGCCTTTACCACAATCCAAGGAACATCTCTGATGAAATCGGTAAACATCTTTGATTACCTCGTCATCGCGGCATATTTTCTTTTTATGCTCGGTATCGGCATCTATTTCATGCGTGTGAACAAAGGCGCTAGGGATTACTTTGCTGGTGGTTCAATGATCCCCTGGTGGGTGTCCGGTATGACATTGTACATGGCCAACTTTAGTGCCTGGACATTCACCGGTGCCGCAGGATTTGCTTATACAACGGGCTGGTTTGCCATACTATATTTTTCCACATGGTCGATTTCTTATTATATAGGTTCGCAGCTTACGGCCGCCAAATGGCGACGTACGCGCTCGATTTCTCCGGTCGAATACACGCAAACCCGTTTCAACTTCACGACGCAGCAGTTTCTGAGCATAGTTATTGCCTTGAACTTTACGCTCTCTGCCGGAGTACAACTTGCCGCGACCTGCAAACTCCTCGCTCCGGTAATGGGCTTTGACATTACCATGGTGGCTTTGGTGACAGGGATTGTCATTCTCCTCTATACGTTTATGGGAGGCCTCTGGGCTGTATCGGTCACGGATGTTGTTCAAGGCGTCATCCTGCTCAGTATTACTTTTGTCGTCTTGCCTTTGTCGCTTGGCCTTGTGGGGGGCTTGGGAAACCTTCTCAGTTCCCTCCCGCCGTTGTCGCTCGATCATACCTACAACGGCGTTCACTATACTGAGCACTGGCTCATTGCGATCTTCATCATTACGAGTTTAGGAACTGCCTCGGGAGCTGCACAGAGGTTCTACAGCGTAAAAGATGAGAAGGATGCAAAGCGGGTTGGAAAAATGGCCGCGGGGTTGTTTTTGACAGTGCCAATTGTGTTTGGTGTGCCGCCACTGGTTGCAAGTGTCATCTGGCCGGACCTATCACAGATCGAATTCTTCAAGCCGTACATCGGCAGCAACCCGCAGGATCTCGTGTTCATAGGCATATGTCTTCAACATCTTCAAAAAGGACTGATCGGTGTTTTCCTGGCCGCAATGCTTGCGGCAAC
>JANOGR010000285.1:0-1526 GCA_031406095.1 Ignavibacteriales bacterium | reverse complement strand
ACATGGCGATTGCCATTGTCGGCGACGTTGACGTGAACGAAGTGAAGAGACTGGCAGAAATTTATTTCGGCCGAATTCCCTCCGCTCCGAAGCCTGAGCCGGTTCGCACCGTTGAACCGCCGCAGAACGGAGAACGCCGGGTTGTCCTGAAGGAGCAATCGCAGCGGATTTTCCTGATGGGCTACAAGAAGGGCTCCATCAACCACAAGGACAATGCAACGTACGGGGTCATCTCGGATTTGCTGAGCTCCGGAAGAACGTCCAGGCTCTATCGCTCCCTCGTGCGGGACAAAAAACTTGCTATCGCAGTCTTCGGTTTTTCCGGATTCCCGGGGCAAAAGTATCCCAACATGTTCGTGTTTTTCGCAGTTCCGGCACAGGGAAAGACCAACGAAGAATGTCAGGCAGCCATTGAAGAGGAAATCGAAAAGCTCAAAAAGGATCCCGTCAGCGATGAAGACCTGAAAGCCGTGAAGACGCGGGCGCGAGCGAACCTGACCCGCTCGCTTTCATCGAATGGCGGCATGGCCGGTCAGCTCACGTTCTACCAGATGCAGAGGGGCGATTGGCGGAAGTTGTTCGATCTGCTGGATGGAATCAATGCCGTCACAGCCGACGACGTCAAGCGGGTTGCAAACGAGATGTTCGCCAACGCTCATCGCACCATCGGTATGATTGAACCGGTGAAATAAGGAGACCAACCATGAAACCCAACCGCATATTTATTCTGACACTGTTCACCCTTGTTCTCACCGCTTCTTCGTTTGGCCAGGGAAAAGCGCCGAAAAACTACAAGCAGCTGCAGTATCCCAAAATGCGCGAGATACAGATTCCCGACCCCGCACGCTTTGAACTCCCGAACGGCCTGGTCGTGTACTTGCTGGAGGACCACACTCTTCCCGTGATCAACGGGTCGGTGATGGTGCGCGCCGGGGCTCGCTGGGAACCTGCCGACAAAGTCGGCCTCGCTTCACTGACCGGACAAGTGATGCGGACGGGCGGGACAACGTCGAAAACCGGCGATGAGATCGACGAGATGCTGGAGCGCGTGGGAGCTTCCGTCGAAACATTTATCGGTACCGCATCGGGCGGCGGAAGCCTTTCCGTGCTCAAAGAAGATATTGACATCGGCCTTGGCGTGTTGGCGGACCTTTTGCAAAACCCCGCTTTCCGGGATGACAAGATCGACCTTGCCAAAATCACATCCCGTTCTGCCATTTCCCGCCGGAACGACCAGGTGGGAGGAATCATCGGCCGGGAATACAACCGGCTTGTGTACGGACCGAACCATCCGTACGCCCGCATTACCGAATACGGAACAATCGAGAACATCACCAAGCAGGACATGATCGATTTTCACAGGAAATATTTTGTACCAAACGGAACGATCGTGGCTTTTTGGGGGGACTTCAAAACGGACGAAATGAAGTCAAAAGTCGAGAAGGCGTTTGGCGGATGGGCACGACGCGAGGTTGCACGCAGCATTCACACCGGTGAACATAGGCACAAAGTAGACATTCACGTCA
>JANOGR010000311.1:0-2640 GCA_031406095.1 Ignavibacteriales bacterium | reverse complement strand
AATTGAGCTTGCGCGCCGTATCAAGTCCAGTCAATCCCGTGTCGCGAAGATGGAAGCCGGAGACCCTTCCGTATCTCTTGACCTGCTGATTCGGTCTCTCCTCGCCCTGGGAGCATCGTGGAAATCCATTCTGCGAGCGTTGCCACGGTGAAGAAACAAAACATCATGATTCCCAAACATCGAAAGCCATCGCATCCTGGCGAGATTCTTCTCAAAGAGTTCCTTGAGCCCATGCATGGGCATGAGCCAGGTTGAACTCGTTCAGAAGATGGGCGTTTCACTTCAGCGCGTCAATACCTTTATCAACGGCAAGCGTGATATGATGGCTGAGACTGCAATTCTTCTCTCACGCGTTTTCAAGACCTCCTCTGAGTTCTGGATGAACCTGCAGGTCGTGTGTGACCTGTACAGAGCTCAACAAGAGATGGAGCACGCCGCGTAGGCGGCTGCCGGTCAGTTTCACGTTCGACCTTGCTTTGGTTGAGCTGAGGCAAGTGTGAAGGCGCCAGGCTGCCGCAGGGAACACGGCATGTCATTCTGAGTTTCGACGCAGTTGGAATGAAGAATCTGAACAACCCAGTGAATCAGGTTTCTTCCTGCCGCGAAGACTGGCGGGCAGGCGATGCACTCAGCATGAAAATGCAAGGAAGGGCGAATCGCAACATGAGCATGTGTAAACTGTAGGGGCGTTCAATTCCTGCCCGCCTCAATGAACCCGTAGGCAGGCGGGGAACGCCCCTACCCTGAGGATTCGCCCTTGGACCATTTCTCTTCACTCATGAACAATTCTTCCTGCTCTCTCTCTAACTTTCTAATTTCCCACCGTTTACTGAGCCCGGTCATCCTATGAAATTTTCACGCCTGCACATCCTCATCCCGTTGCTTGCAGCAAGTTTGCATATCGGCCTTGGCCAGGAAACTATTCCTGTTAAAGAGTACCATCAACGCCGGCAGAATCTCATGGCCAGGCTGCTCCACGAGTCTATCGACTCGCAGAGTCGTAGACCGGACGGCATCGTGCTGCTCCACGCCCGGAACATTTTTGCCAACGAAGGAGAACTGACGAGTCACGGGTTTCAACAAAACCCCGGCTTCTTCTACTTTACAGGCCTCGCAAAAGCCGTGAACGCGATCCTGGCGCTCGACTGTGCGAAGAACGAGTCGTGGCTTTTCGTCCCTTCTGATTCGGATGGCGTGCACAAATTGATGCCCGCCGCGTCCATCACGCCGGGAAAAGAGGCGGAGGCACGATGGCGCATCGACCATATCGTTCGTTGGGACGAGCTTGCATCGTTTCTTGACGGCCGCCAGCAGCAAGGACGGCTCGTGCTGTACGTGGACGACAGTTATTGGATACAGCCCCCGCGCAGCAATCCCCCGGGACTCCAGCCGATTTCCGACACGCCGTTGTTGTGGCGCAATGCCCTGGCAACGCGCTGGCCGAGCGCTTCGATCCGTTCGGCAAGGGAGGTCATTGCCGGATTGCGCGCAACGAAATCTCCGGCTGAAATCCAGATCATTCGCCGGGTTGCGGGGGCGAGCGCCGCCGCTCTTTTGGCCGGACTGAGAAGCATAGCGCCGAACAAATCCCAGCGCGAAGTCGAGGCTGAAATCGTGTGCGGATGCATTCGTGCCGGAGCGGAAGGCCCTTCATTCTGGCCGTGGGTGATCTCCGGGCCGAATGCGGTGTTTCCCAAACCTTTTGAATCGCTCGTCGATTATTATCACTTGAACAGGCGTATGGAGGCGGGCGAATTGGTCCGGGTGGACGTCGGGTGCGACCTTGATTTCTATAAAGGCGATGTCGGCCGCACGGCGCCGGTCTCCGGACGCTTCACGGCCGACCAACGCGAAGTGTGGAACCTCCTGGTCGAAGCCTATCGTGCCGGAATTGCGGCGATCCGTCCCGGAGCGCGACACGAAGACATCATCGTGGCATGCAGAAGGGCAGTGGAGAGCGAGCGGCCGCGGCTTCGCACTTCGCTCGGAAAAGAAGCTGCAACGATGCTGCTCGACCCGAACAACCGGAGCGTCTGGCATTTGCACACAAGCGGACTCGAGCCGGGGGAGAAAGCTCCCGTCGATGTGTTCACGGCGGGCATGGTTCTGGAATTTGAGCCGATGCTTGCTCTCTCGGGTCAGGCGTTTTATCTCGAGGATATGGTTCTTGTCACCGAAACCGGATGCGAGATTCTTACCGCCGGCCTTCCGTATACCGCCGATGAGATTGAAAAAACAATGTCTGGAAATCGCTAGCCCGTCAATAGGGTCGCCCAACTCTTAAACTCAACTACTTACTTTGCTTTTCCCCTGAAAAGTCGAGACATTAGGCGGAATTCATGGGGCAACGGACGGCCTCAAGGCGCTTGCGAAAATCGTGATACCATGAACCACAAACAAAACTGAAGAGGATCAAAATGGATGAAGAAAAGAAGCAAGTTCAGCCGGAAATAACAGAATTTAAAGGCAAACCGGTACTCCGGATCCCCACCGTGGACGATCCCTCACCCGAAACAACATGGCATTGGATGGCGTTCGGGAAAATGAAGGCGAAAGCAATCGTAAAATATTTCGTCGCGATAAAGAAGTTTGCAGAAGAGTGAGTTGCGAAGGATTGAAACAAGTCCACTACCGTGGGGG
>JANOGR010000306.1:0-18008 GCA_031406095.1 Ignavibacteriales bacterium | reverse complement strand
TAAACGGAGATGGGTGTCATGGCAGCGCTGACGATCCCCAGCACGGAATATCGGATAAGAGCACGCGGCGACGCGGCCCAGGCAAGCGCGAGGCCCTGCCTCAGATTTTTTCTGACCCTGCGTACGCGGCCTTTGGTATTTGAATCTGGTTTATTCAGGATTCCTGGTTGCATAATGGCGTTCAATGTAGCCGAATTCGGGTTGGATTTCAAGCATCCTACAAAAAGGGTTCGTCAGTCCGAGCGCCCGCCTGCCTTAATTGCCTGAGGAGGCGGGCAGGCAGCGAAGCGAAGCATGTCCCGAGCGAAGACGAGGGATCGAGGACTGCTCCTTGCAGGGATTACAATAGCACGCTTCGACTTCACTCCCCCCGCATGCCTCACCTTCGTTGCGCTCAGCGTGATCATTGTTTTTTTTTCGGCTTATGTGTTGGCTGTTATTCGGCCGGCCTGGTTTGGTCCTTGTTCAATCTGCATGGAAACTGCAACAGATATCGTATCAACAAAAAAGCCCATCCAACATCGGACGGGCTTTGAAAGAAAACAAGAAAGATGCTACGGCTGCAGGCTGCTCTTTGCCTGAAAACGCAGTACCCGGGAATTCGAATAACAGGAAATAAACAGCTTCCCCGATGAACTATGGACTGCCACGCCGTACGGCTGTCCCACATTGTCTGCTGCCCCCGCCGTGACACTCGAGCTCACAAAATCCTTTTTCCCAAGAAC
This sequence comes from Ignavibacteriales bacterium, assembly GCA_031406095.1. Lineage (GTDB taxonomy): Bacteria > Bacteroidota > Ignavibacteria > UBA10030 > UBA10030 > JANOGR01. The sequence continues at coordinate 17,283 of JANOGR010000306.1, read as the reverse complement.
TGCATCGGCAGCAGCGCCGTTCACTTTGGCAGGAGCGTTGTAGAACACCAACACGCGATTATAAGGTCCATCCGATACATAGAGGTTGTTGTTCTGGTCGACCGCAAGGGCATACGGATAATAGATGTTGGATTGGGTTGCCGACGCCGGTGTTGTGCTGTCTGTAAAAGCCGGCTTCCCCAGCACAATGTCCGCTGAGGCGCCATTCGCTTTTGCAGCCGCATTGAGGAAGATCGAAATACGGGAATTTCCCCTCTGGCCGACATAGAGGTTCCCGTTCTTATCCGCTGCGATCGAGTACGGATTGTCCAGTTTATTCGCCGCTGTGCCTTTTGTATTCGTAACGTAATCCGCCTGCCCCAGCACACCGTCCGCGTTTGCTCCGCTGGCTTTCGTCGCCGCGCTGTTGAAGCGCAGGACTCGGTGGTTCGACCCGTCAGCAACGAACAGGTTTCCGGACGGGTCAACTGCAACAGCCTGCGGTGTGAAGAAAGTGCTTTGCGTCGTCCCGAAACCTTTGCTCGTAAAGTCGGGTCTCCCAAACACAGCGTCCGCCGCCGCGCCGTTGGCTTTGTTGGCCGCAGCGTTGAAACGGAGTACGCGGCTATTAGCCTGGTCGAGCACATAAAGATTTCCTAAACCATCCAGGGCGACAGAAGTAGGTGTTTCAAGCCCTTGACTTGATGGTGTGCTGCCAGCAAAACCGTAGTTCCAAACACTGCTCGTAAAATTCGGCTGACCCAATACACCGTCTGCATTTGCGCCGTTGGCCTTGGTCGTCGCGTTATCAAACCGAAGAATACGATGCGCAGCCTGATCGACGACAAACAATGCCCCGTTGTTGTCCGTGACCAGCCCCCAGGGATTATTGATGCTGCCAGGTCCGACAGTCTTGGTGCCCGTCCCGGTTAACGTCGACTGGCCTAAGACCGCCTCGGCGCTTTGTCCAATGTCCCACGGCGGAACAGTTATCGTCGGTTGAGTCGTATCTTCGCTTTTTTTACAGCCGGCCACGAAAGCCGCAATGAACAGAATGGTGAGAACGATCGACGCTTGTTTCATTTTCTACTCCTGAGGAATGTTGGCCGATTTTCGTTGAATAATCACAAGAATGAAAATATGGTCATTTGCTTAAAAAAGACAATCTTCTATAGGACGATTTGCACGTCCTGTCATTGGGAATAAAAAAACCCTGCCTTGTGGACAGGGTTTGTTATTACGAGAAAAACTCTCGCTTATTCAAGGGAGACGTTCGTCGCCTGGAGCCCTTTGGGGCCCTGCTCGACATCGAACTGCACCTTGTCACCTTCGTTCAGGGATTTGAATCCCTCGCCGGTGATCGCTCTGAAATGCACGAAAACATCTTCGCCAGCAGCGCGTGAAATGAAGCCATAACCTTTGGCTCCGTTGAACCATTTGACTGTTCCTTTTTCCATGGAACTAGTCCTTTCTTTGATTGTGTTGCCGACGACCTGTCGGTAAGGTGTACGCCGAAATACAGACTTGAACATCACTCATCGCTCTTGAGCATTTGGCTCCTGAGCTTCTTTCTGACTGACGGCGTTTGGACCTTGGAAGGTGTTCGTGCGGTTCAGCAGCGGAGTATTCTTGAAGACCTGCCTGCTTAGCACAACAAGTGCCGAACAAGCTCTCCCGAAAGAGAATAGACGGTGTACTGTTTAACAACGATTACAACTTAAACATAATCTGAGCCAAATACAAGCAGAATTCGCATTTTTCTTCATTGCCTCTCCTGGGAAGCAATTTAGTCGTTTGAAAAGACCACTATTTGAGCTATAATAGTAAGGAACGTCCGCAAGCAGAGACAAGACAAAGCCGTCATCAAGTTCAATCAAGAATATCCGAGACGGCGGGATAATCCATGATTTCTCCATCAGCGAAATGAGGCCGATATGAAACTCTATGTAGGTAACCTGGATAAAACTGTTGTTGAAGATGATTTGCGAGCGGCATTCCAGGTCTTCGGGACTGTGGAGTCCGTCACGATCATCAAGGACCGGAGCAAAAGTGTTTCAAAAGGTTTCGGGTTCGTTGAGATGCCAGAGAAGGCACACGCGGAGGCGGCTATTGCTGGGCTGCATCGCAAAGAATTCAAAGGCAGGTCGATGGACGTGAATGAAGCCCGGCCGGCACCCGACCGCAAGCGCGGAGGCTTCGGCGGTGGAGGTGGTGGTAAGCGTTTCGGCGGCGGCGGTGGCGGTGGCAAACGCTGGTAATTCCCATCAGTTTCTGATTTATAAGCCGCGTTTCGTTTTCTCTCAATTACAGAAGAACCCGCTCGATTTTTGTAGGGGTTTGATTACCTGTCCGCCGTCCGTTTGGCGGAATCAAACCCCTACCAAGTCAATTCTCCCTACCGCGAAACCCACGCATTCCCCTTCACAAAAAACCTCCATTTCCTTTCCGTCGCGACGTTGATGCCGATTCTAGGCGACGAAGCGATCTTCGTGACATGTATCTTCTCGCCTTTTGCAATGAAAATCGTTTTTGAAAGCAAATCAGTGCCGTTTTCCTTCCTGCCGATTCCAAAGGCTTGACAGAATCGAGCTGGTCCGCGGGTGAGGTTATGTTCTTTTACTCTGGAATTTGCGGCGAGTCTGTTTTTCCGCAAAACCTCAATTCCCGCGACAGGCTCCACTGCTCTGATTAACGCTGCCTCTCCAATTCCTGCTTCTCTCGTCACGACGTTTGCACAAAAGTGCATTCCATACGTGAAATAAACGTACAAATGTCCTCCCTGCAAGAACATGACTTCGTTGCGCTTTGTCATTCCTCGGTAGGCGTGGCTGGCGGGGTCCGCCAAACCCCGATATGCCTCGACCTCGACAATCTTCCCGATGAGGGATTTGCCGCGAAACTTCCGGACAAGGTATTTTCCAAGAAGATCTTTTGCGACCTGAATCGTCGGCCGGAGGTAAAACGAGCGGGGAAGAGGCTTTAACGAGTGCGGAATGGGGAATTTCGAATGCGGAGTTGAATTTACTTCTTGGTGAATTCCTTGATGATCTTTTCAACCTGATCGCCGCTCAGGCCCGAACCGTAGACTGCATCTTTTTTCACTTCCGTGGCGGCCTTCTGAACCTCGGAAATTGGTTTCTTGTCTTGTACGCCTGCCTGCTCTACGAGTCTATCGACTCGCAGAGTCGTAGACCGGACAGGCAGGGCTGTAAGCGGTGCATTGCTGGCTTTTAACCGGATTCGCTCATCGATTTCATCAATCCAGGATTTTTCGGATGGCGCGGTGGAGAGTTGGTGCAATGCAGTCTTGGGCAGCTCAGTCTTTGCCGGTGTTTTTGCGATGAACTTTTCGGGCGGGTTGATGGGCCGGGTCTCGAACGCCAATCGCTTGATATTGATCAGGTGTTTTGCAGAAACGTTTTCCGAGATGATCGAACCTCCAAAGGTGCCGGGGCCAAGTGTCATCGATGGAAGCAGCTCGTTCGTGTAACCGACCGCTCCAAGAGCCGCTTGCGTGTTCACCAGAACACGGAAAGCGGGTTTTTCCAAACCGAACTTCAGCACGATCTCCGGGTCCGTGCAGTGAATCACCATCGTATGTCCGATGCCGCCGAATTGGAGCATTTCAATGCTAAGCTCGCATCCCTCACGGTATCCGTTGACGGTAAACATGGAAAGCACGGGCGAGAGCTTCTCGCGCGAAAGCGGGTATTCTTTGCCAATGCCCGGCAGTTCCGCAATGAGGCAACTCGTGTCACTCGGGACGTCGAAACCGGCTTTTTGAGCGATGAAGTGCGGCGGTTTTCCAACGATTTCCGGATTAATGGCTCCTCGCATATCAAACATCGTGCGGCTGAGCCGCTCTTTTTCCTCTGGAGAGCAGAAATACCCGTTGAGCTTCTTGAATTCTTCCACGGCAAGTCGCTTGATCGGTTCATCAACAATGACCCCCGATTCACTTGAGCAAAGAACGCCCCAGTCAAACATCTTGCCTGATACGATGTCTGCCACCGCTTTTTTCACATTGGCCGTTCGCTCGATGAAGGCGGGAACGTTGCCCGAACCAACACCGTAGGCCGGTTTTCCAGAGCTGTAAGCAGCGCGCACCATCGGGTTCGAGCCGGTGGCGAGGATTACCGCGGTTTTCTTGTGTTTCATGAGCTCGTTCGTGCCTTCGATAGTAGGAACGGACATGCAGGCGATGAGTCCGGGCGGCGCGCCGGCTGCCTCGGCAGCGCGAGCGATGATTCTCGTTGCTTCCAGCGTGCAGTTGACGGCGCGGGGGTGCGGGCTGGCGACGAAACCGTTCCGCCCTTTCACGGAAATGATAGCCTTGAACATCACGGTGGAGGTTGGGTTCGTGGAAGGAATAAGCGCTGCAACCACGCCCATCGGTTCGGCAATTTCGATGATCTTCTTCTCTTGATCGTCGTTAATCACACCGACGGTCTTCAAGTCCTTGATGGATTCCCAGACGCGCAGGGTGGCAAATTCGTTTTTCTTCTTCTTGTCCGCCGGTCTTCCGAAGCCGGTTTCTTCATGTGCCATTTTGCCGAGTTTTTCTGCCGCGGCAAACCCGGCGTCCACCATCGCTTTCACAACGGCATCAACCTTTTCCTGCGTGGTGTTCCGGAAAGCAAGTTGCGCTTCTTTGGCTTTGGTGACGAGGTCTCGGGCTTCTTGAATGGATTGAAGATCTTTGTCGGCCATGGATGATCCTTTGAGGAATCGTTGAGAATGTAAATCAAAATCGGCAGACAATCAATTTGGCTCCGTGGCCTTGTCAAGGTTATCATGCTCAATCAGGACCTTGACAAGGTTAATCAGGATCTGCAGCTATGTTAACCCTGTCAAGGTCGATATCATGCCCATGTAACCTTGAGAAGGACGGGTGGCTTGTTTCTTTTGCCACTCAGCTCTACATTATGTCGCCATGAAACGCAAACTCGACTGGCTGCTGAAATCCAAAGGAGTCGAAATCGTCTTCGAAGACGATGCAATCATCGTGCTGAATAAACAGCCAGGCCTCCTCGTTTTGCCCGACCTTTATAATAAATCACTCCCAAACATCGCCGATATTCTCAAGAGCGAGCTCGGAAAAATCTTTATTGTGGACCGAATCGACAAGGAAACGAGCGGTCTCATCGCCTTCGCAAAGACCGCAGACGCTCATGCGGCTTTGAACAAGCAATTTGAAACTCGGGAAGTCGCAAAAACTTATCAGGCGATCGTCGTAGGAGAGCTATCTCAAAAAGAGGGATCCGTTGACCTGCCCTTGTCGGAGGATTCCGAGGGGAGAGTTATGAGGATAGACAGGAAAAACGGAAAAGAATCAATAACGGACTACACCGTTCTGGAACAGTTTGCAGGCTACGCGTTTCTCGGGGCGAGACCAAAAACGGGGAGGATGCACCAAATCCGGGTTCATCTGCGCGAGCTTGGCACTCCAATTCTTGCGGATGGACTATACGGGAATGGCACGGGCTTCTTTTTGTCACATGTAAAAGCAGGATACAAGTCCGACGGCGTAGAAAAGCCTTTATTGGCGAGGACTGCCCTTCATGCTGCCAGGCTGAGCTTCACACATCCGGCCCTGTTGCGGGCAATGAGTTTTGAGGCTGTTTTACCAAAAGACATGAAAACTGTCTTGAAATATCTACGGAAGTTCCGGCCGGGAACTCAGGAGTTGAAGCGAATCTCCCCCTGACCTCCGATGGAGAATTTGCGTTTGAGCCCGAAGTGCTTGTAGGCGAGCTCAGTGACCTCCCGTCCCCGCGGCGTCCGCGCCAAGAAACCCTCCCGAATCAAGTACGGCTCGTAGACCTCCTCGAGCGTTCCCGCCTCCTCTCCGACTGCAACTGCCAATGTGTTCAGGCCGACAGGTCCGCCCTGGTATTTCTCAATGATGCTTCGCAGGATGCGTTTGTCCATCTCGTCTAAACCGTGGTCATCTACTTCGAGAGCACGGAGCGAATAATCCGCAACTTCCTGGGTGACGACGCCGCCGTGGGCTGAGAGTTTTTTCTCGGCTTCAGCGAAATCACGGCACCGGCGCAACAAGCGGTTTGCAATGCGAGGTGTTCCCCGGGATCTCTTGGCGATTTCCTTGACCGCGTTCTCGGCGGCAGAAATTGTGAGAATTCCGGCCGACCGCGTGATAATCTGCTGGAGCTGAACGTCATCGTAGTAATCAAGCCTGTTAGAAATGCCGAAGCGTGAGCGCAAGGGAGAACTGAGGAGCCCCGCACGTGTCGTCGCGGCCACCAGCGTGAACGGTTTGAGCCCGAGTTGAATCGTTCTTGCGCCCGGGCCGCTGTCGATCACGATATCGACGCGAAAATCTTCCATGGCCGAATACAGATATTCTTCGATTTTCGCCGGCACGCGGTGAATCTCGTCGATGAACAGCACTTCGTGTTCTTCGAGCGATGTCAGGATCCCTGCCAGGTCGCCGGGTCGTTCCAGGGCCGGGCCGGATGTTACTTTGATCCCCGAGCCCATTTCATGAGCGATGACGTAAGCCATCGTGGTTTTGCCAAGGCCTGGTGGACCCGTCAACAGAACATGGTCCAGTGGTTCGCTGCGCTGGCGGGCGGCAGTGATGAAGACCTTGAGGTTTGAAACGAGTTTTTCCTGGCCGGTGAATTCCTGGAGAGAGGTGGGGCGGAGGGTCTGATCCAGCTCAACTTCCTGCTCGATGCGCTCGGGCTGGGTCAGGTCTGATTTCCTCATTGCTCAAAGTTACACAGAACAAACCCTATTATCAATGTATCGTCGGCAAAAGGAATTTGCGAAAAGCGAATGCGGCGTTTATTTGGATGAAACGTGCCGCAGGGCTCTTTTGATCAACTCTTCGACACTGACAGATGTCCCGTCAAGTTCCTGCATTGCCATGCGAAGTGCTTTCTCAGCCGCTTGCCGGTTGTAGCCGAGGGATGTGAGAGCAAGGAGGGACTCCGTGTGAGCCCTCTCGCGTTGATCCGGCGGTAAAGCATCAGCGGGCTCTTCCTTGCCGACCTTGTCGCGAAGTTCAAGAATAAGCCGCTCAGCGGTTTTCTTCCCGACATTGGGGATGGCCGTGAGGGCGGCGCTGTTCCCCCGCACAATGTGCTGCTTCAATTCGGATGTGGACATACCTGAAAGAACACCCTGGGCAATCCTCGGCCCAATGCCCGAAACAGAAATGAGCAGCTTGAACAGGTGCCGCTCTGCCTCCGTGATAAAGCCAAAAAGCTGTAAAGCATCCTCACGGACATGCAGATAAGTCAAAAGAGCCACTGGAGAACTCACCGGGCCCAACTTTTCGTATGTGGAAAGCGGAATGCTCAACGAATACCCGATGCCGTTGACCTCGACGAGAACCTCCGTAGGAGATTTGTATTTGAGCGTTCCGCTCAGGGAGGCAATCATGTGCGAGTCACAATTCGTTCCGGATGAGATTGTACAAACGCTTTCCATGTTTTGGCGGTCGCCGACCCGTTTTCTTTCATTTTCGCCTTGTGAAAATGGCAAATGGCAACGGCGAGGGCGTCGGAGGCATCGTAGAATTTCGGAGCCTCTCGTAGTTTCAAGATGGCCTTCACCATGAACTCCACTTGTTCCTTCGATGCCGCTCCATTTCCCGTGACCGCCTTTTTCACTTCGCGTGGCGAGTACTCGGTCGTGGGGATTTCGTGATTCACGGCAGCAAGAATCGAAACGCCGCGTGCGTGGCCGATCTTGAGCGCCGACTGGGCATTCTTTCCATAAAACGCAGTTTCGATGGCAAACTCGTCAGGATGATGCCGGTCGATCACATCGCAGAGGGCGGCGTAGATTTGCCGAAGCCGGATCGGCATGGATTTGGAGCTTTTGTTTTTGACAACATTGTACTCGATTGCCCGGAGTTTGCCGTTCAAAGCCTCGATGACTCCAAAACCTGTGATAATCGTACCAGGATCGACGCCGAGAATGATCAACGGGTAATTTTCCTTGCTATATCCTAGTTGGCGAAGCTGAATAATGCGCCATCGTCGATCTCAACTACTGCAAACTTCTAACTCAACTACTTTATTTCACGTCCCTTATTTTCAGCTGAGGAACCGCCTCTCCGGCAAACTCGCCTTCATCGAGGGAAAAAGCAACGTCAACGGTTTTTCCGCCGTTGGCCACCTTGCTCATGAGCGCGCCGAGGTTGAATCCGATCGCATCGAAGACGCGTCCGTTGTTTTTCATTCTGAATTTTAAATGATTGTGGCCCACAATGCGGGGCTGTCCGGCGATTTCCGCTCCCCGTGCGATAAATACGGGTCGCATATTGTCGGGTCCAAAGGGTCCAAACTGGCCAAGCACGCGGATAAACTTTGGAACCAGTTCTTGCAGGTTGATTTCGGCGTCGATCTTGATTTCCGGCGTCCGGAGGTTGTCGGTGAGAAGCTCTTTGGCCACTTTGTGAAAAGCAGTCTTGAACTCCTCGAGTTTGTCAAGACCGACCGTCAAGCCCGCCGCATACTTGTGTCCGCCGAATTGTATCAGCTTGTCCTCGCATCGTTTCAAAGCCTGATAAATATCGAACCCGGCCACGCTCCGGGCCGAGCCTTTGGCGACACCGTCCACCGTCGTCATCATGATGGTAGGAAGATAGTATCGCTCCACCATGCGTGAAGCAACGATCCCAATCACTCCGGGATGCCAGGATCCCTGATGGAGGATAATCGCTCTTTCAGAATCGAAATTCTGATTCTGCTGGAAAACTTCTTGAGCCTGGAGAAAGGTCTCTTCATCGATCCTCCGCCTGTTCAGGTTCTCTTCCTCCATGACTTGTGCAAGGCCAACAGCCTTGTCGAAATCCGTCGATGTCAGGAGGTCAACGGCGCGCATGGCGTCGCCCAAACGGCCGACGGCATTGATGCGGGGTGCAAGGATGAAAACCACCTGCCCGGCATTGATACGGCCCGGCGTTAATCCAGCGGTTGCTATGAGAGCACGAATGCCCGGCAACGGGTTCGAGTTGATCATCTCCAAACCCAGTTTCACCATCGTTCTGTTTTCGCCGCTCAGGAGAACGATGTCTGCAATGGTGGCAAGGGCAACATACTGCAGGTAATCTTTCAGACGGTCTTCGACGGAACCTCCAAATTGAGCCCGAATGAAGTCGTTGGAGCTTAACGCCTGGGCGAGTTTGAAACCTACTCCGCAGCCGCAAAGAAATTTGAAGGGGTACTTGCAGTTTGGCTTGAGTGGATCAAGAACGGCCAGCGCTTTGGGGAGCGGATCCCCGGGTTCATGGTGGTCGCAAATGATGACCTCGATCCCTATGGATTTCGCATAGTCGACCTGTTTAACGGCCGTGATACCGCAGTCAACAGAGACAAGCAGAGTGCATCCTGCCTCCTTTGCACGGTCAAGTCCGACATTGGAAATGCCGTATCCTTCTTTGATCCTGTCCGGGACGTAGTAACGCACGTTCGCTCCCGCAGACTTCAGAAAACTCCAGAGAAGGGCAGCCCCGTTCGTACCATCCACGTCATAATCGCCATACACAGTGATCGATTCATTTCGCCGGATTCCCTGCTCGATTCGATCGACCGCGGTCTGCATCCCATCCATCAGGAAAGGGTCTGGCAAATCTGCGATGTTCGGACGGAAGTAGGAGCGGGCTTTGTCGAACGTATCAATACCGCGATTGATCAGGATTTCCGTAAGAATGGGGGAGATAGTGAGCTGGTCGGAGAGTTTTTTGACCGCCGCTGTTTTCTCGAGCGATGTCTCGTTTCGAAATGTCCAGCGGTACTCACGAACTGGTGTCGGCATCATAGTGCACACCGAAATAACGTCGGGTGAAAAAAAACAGAAGCAGAGCGTTGTCGATAAGCCGAATTCTGTCTTTTCTCAGCCTGAGGCCGGGAAGAGGCAGCCATTTCTCTGGTGCGACCTACCCATCACGCTCTCCTTGCGGAGACCAGGCGGGCAGCCTGGGTCTTGCAACACGTGACCTACATGGTCTTGCACCGGGCGGGGTTTGTCGTGCCCCCGTCATCGCTGACGAGGCGGTGGTCTCTTACACCACCTTTTCACCTTTTCCCGCTGCCCTCGCGAGAAGACACCGGGATGTTTGTTTTCTGTGACACTGTCCGTTCCCACGGGATGTAGCCCGTAAGACCCCCGCTTGCGCAGGGCGCCCTGCCCTTCGGTGTTCGGACTTTCCTCCCCGGTCTGGCTTCACGCCAGGCCGGAGCAGCTGCCTGACAACGTCCTCTGCTTCCGGATGATCATCCAACGAGTGACAGAGGATTACTGCATGTGAATTAAACTTTCAACGTGCGCCTGGAATCGATGCCGAGATTGGCTAGCCGGTCGGCCTCCTTGTTTTCCTCCCGCGCAATATGAACGATTTCGAACTCGAAAGGCATGCGTTCAAGCATGCCGTACACTTCCTGAAAAAACTCTTTGATCACGGCATCCTTCACCTTGTATTCGCCGTTCATTTGGCGAACCATCAACTCGCTGTCCGAGTGGACGACAAGACGGTCGCATTTCGTTTTGTCGGCAAGCTTCAAACAGGCAATCAAAGCCAGATACTCTGCCGCGTTGTTCGTTGCCGTTCCGATGAACCCGAAGGTTTTTGAAACCGTCTTGCCCTGTTCATCCTTCAGGATGATTCCGACGCCAGCCTCTCCCGGGTTTCCCCTCGATGCGCCGTCGGTAAAAGCGCGGATCGTCATGAAGCGTTGCTATACGTCTCGGCGATTTCATCCGAGACCAGCACGCGGCCGCAGCGTTCACATGTAATGATCTTCGTATTCTTGCGGAGTTCGAGCACTGTCTGCGGCGGAACCCGGTTGTAACACCCCCCGCAGGCATTGCGTTTTACAGCCACCACAGCTTTGCCGCCTTTGGCGCCGCGAATTCGTTCATAAAATTGAATATCCGATTTCTGAATTCGAGAAACCAGCTTGTCCCTCTCGTGCTGGAGTTTCAGTTCCTCTTCTTCGTGTTCCTTGTTCACTTCGTCGAGCTCCACTTTCTTTTCTTTAAGTTCCTTCTCCAGAGTCTCGATGTCGGGCGTCAGCTTTACTGCATCTCCTTTTGCCAGTTCCGCCCTCCCCTCCAGGATTTCCATCTCCCTCACGAGTTTTGTGATGGTCTCCTGGGAATGGTCGATTTCACGGCCAAGTGCATCATATTGTTTGTTTGTCTTCACCTGGAACTGCTGGGTCTTGTATTTCTCGATCTTTTCCTTCAGAGAGAGAATTTCCGTGTCTGTGTCGTCGCGTTTCACAATCGACAGCTTGACCGTGCTTTGCATCTCACTTCGAAGAGTCTTTTTTGTTTCGATCTGTTTCTCAAGATCCGCAACGATGCGCGGCAAGTCTCCTTTCATTTCCTGCAGTTCATCCAATCCTGCATCAACCTGTTGCAGCGCAAATAACAGCTTGAGTCTGTTCTCCAATGCTTACTCCTTGGACACTAGAAGCTATGAATAGGGTTCGTTGAATGCTTTGCGACAAAAACGTCAACGCGATCCTCCCCGCGTTTCAAAGCCGATTGAATCCGTTGCTTAAGAGGTTCGAGAATCACGTGTTCCGTTTCCCAGTGTCCCGCATCGATGAGGGCGATCCTGCCCTGCGCGGAATGAAACGTGTGGTAGCGCACGTCGGCCGTGACGAAAACATCGGCCTTCGCCTTGATGGCAACCGGAACCAAATCGCTTCCGCTCCCGCCGCACACAGCGATTCGTTTCACTTTGTCCTTGGGACTGCCGGCAACTCTGAGAGATTCGGCTTGCAAGGCCGTCTTCGCCTTCTTGAGGAACTGTCCGAGTGTCATTTCGCTTGAAAGTTCGCCGACTGCACCCGATCCGTAGTTGGGACTCGGGTTTTCAACATCGTATATGTCGTAGGCGGCTTCCTCGTACGGGTGTACAGATTTCATCGCTTCGACAATTGCGTTGACGCGGGCCCTGGGAGCGATCATCTCCAGGCGTATTTCCGAAACTTTTTCGAATTTTCCGGCCTTCCCGACAGCGGGCTTCGTCCGAGCGGATCCTCTGAACGCCCCCGTTCCTTCAGTTCGAAAAGAGCAAAGGTCATACTCTCCTATGATGCCGGCCCCTGCGTGAGCCATCGCTTCCGCGAGGGCGTCCGCCTGCTGCGTCGGCACAAACACGACTATTTTTGAAAGAAGGCCTTTCAATGGAAGAAGGAAACGGATATTTTCAAGACCGAGCTTCCGTGCAAGCTGATAGCTCACACCGTCCTTGGTGAAATCCAGGTTCGTGTGAGCAGAATAAACAGCGATTTTCTTCTCTGCCAACTGGAGAACAAGTTTGCCGATCTCGTCGGAAGTCGTGATGGTGGATGGCGGCCTGAACAACAACGGATGATGTGAAACGATCAAATCCGCTTCTTCTGCCACCGCCTCTTTGACCACCTCATGGGTGACGTCAAGGGCGACGAGTATTCGTTTGACTTTCCGCGTCGGGTCGCCCACCTGGAGCCCAACATTGTCCTTTTCCCACGCTATCCATCTTGGCGCCCAGGATTCGATGATCCTTCCTACATCTTCAACGGTCATTCGATTTGTAGATAAAAAAAGTGTCCCGCTTTGGGGCGGGACACTTTTTTGGAACTTTATGATTTCAGTATGAGTGCTTGGCTCTTTATCGGCTTCTTAATAACAACCATCTTTCCCACTTTGAACTACGTTCTTGCTCATCATGAATAAGAATAGGAAAAAAACTTCACAGATGCAATATCACAACCGCAATTCTGCGGCCTTCCTTTTCACTTCCTCGCTATGAAAGTCGATGCGTTCGAACGTGACGTCCCGGAGACGTTTGATTTCCAATTCGATTTTCTGGAGGCTTGTATCGAGCTGCCTCATCAGGGCCTTGTCGCTATCTGACATTGGCTGTCTCTGAATCAAGTCGGAGCTGATCTTAATCGCTGCGAGCGGGTTGTTGAATTCGTGACACACTGTCACAACGAGCTCGCGGATGGCCTGTGCCCGGCTTTCCGCAATCGACATCCGTTTTTCCACAGCGTGCATCTGTTTGCGCGTCGCAACCCTTTCGACCACGTTGACGATAGTCCGTGCGAGATGCGATTCGCCCAGGTCCTCTTTGAGCAGGAAATCCTCGACACCCAGTTTCATGGCATCGATTGCCAGTTTGATATCACGCGTTGCGGTGATGATGACGATGGGAATCTCAACCCCTGTTTGATTCAACTGGAGGCAGAATTCAAGGCCGTTGGATGAGGGGAAGCTGTAGTCAGTCAAAATCAGGTCAAAATTTGCATTGATTCGGATTTCGGCGAGGGCATCTTCAACCGATTCTTTCCAGACGACCAGAAATTCGTGGCCCTGGAACTTCCGCAACTGATGCTGGACGATCTTCACAAAACTCAAATCGTCCTCGACAAAGAGGATCGAGATCGGCTTCTGCTGAGATGTAATCCCTGCCGGTTCCATACTGATGAAAAAGTAAACCTTCTTTGGATAAGTTCCAAATCCTGAGGCAAACCTCGGACCCGCTACAAGGAGAAAACCGCATTTGTTTGCTTTTCTAACGGAATTTCTCTATACTCAGTCTGCACAATTCAGTGCAAACCCAGTGATTGCCTCCCGTTAACATCGGACCATGCCAGCAAAAAACAAGATCCTTGTCGTTGATGATGAAGATGCCCTGCGGACGGTGTTGAGCGCCGAGCTTGAGGGTGAAGGATACCAGGTGACAACGGCGGCAGACGGGCAGGAGGCCATCAACGTTCTGACGTCCTCCGGCTTCGACCTGATCCTGCTCGACATCAAGATGCCGAACGTCGATGGGTTCGAGGTCTTGAAATTCGTCAAAGAAAAACACCCCAAAACAAAAGTAATCATGCTCACCGGTTTTGCTGACTTGAAGAACGCCATCGAATCGAAGAAACTCGGGGCAGAAGATTTTGTCAGCAAGCCATATGACCTCGTCGACCTCCTTACGACAGTAGAGCGCGTCCTCACGACCGTCTAACTTCTAGCCGGGAGTGCCGGATGCCCAAAAGGTTCCACATTCTGATTGTCGACGATGAAGAGTCGATAACCTACCTGCTCAAAACCGAATTCGAAGAGCTGAAAGAGTTTGAAATCGACACTGCGCCGAACGGCGCGGAAGCGATTAATCTTATCCAATCCCGCCTGTATGACATCGTTTTGCTCGATGTTAAAATGCCGCGTGTGGGAGGCCTGGAAGTCCTGAAGCACGTGAAAGAGCACTCACCCTCCACACAAGTCCTTATGCTGACAAACGTTGTGGATGTGAAGATTGCCATCGAAGCAACAAAGCTTGGAGCCTACGATTTCATCAGCAAGCCCTATGACGTGGAGCAACTCTTTGCCACGGTCCGCCGGGCCCTGGAACATCGTCAACTTCTCATCGAGCGCGAGTTTGGCCAGACCGCGCGGCCACTTATACCCATCGGAGAAAGCAAGCTCTTCAAGGAAGTCATCGCGAACGCCATCAAAGTGGCGGCAAGCGACACCTTCGTGCTTATCCATGGAGCGAGCGGAACGGGCAAGGAACTGTTCGCCCAATTGATTCATCACCACAGTCCGCGCAAGGACCAGCCGTTTGTTGCCGTGAATTGCGCTGCAATGCCCGACCAACTGCTCGAGAGTGAATTGTTTGGACATGAGAAAGGTGCATTTACAAGCGCCTTCAAAACAAAAGAAGGGCTTGTGGAAGTGGCGAATGGCGGCACCTTGTTCCTGGACGAAGTTGGCGATATCAGTCCGATGACGCAGCCAAAGCTCTTGCGATTTCTCGAAACAGGCGAATTCAGGAGAGTCGGAGGCACGACGCCGCGCAAAGTGGATGTGCGAGTCGTTTCCGCCACGAACAAAAACCTTCAGAACGAGGTCAAGGCGGGGCGGTTCCGTGATGACCTGCTCTACCGTCTCAACGTTGTCAGTATCAGGCTTCCAGATTTGCGTGAGCGTCTTGATGACATCCCCCTGCTTGTTGAAAACTTTCTGTCAAGAAAATCGAAGACAAAGAAACTCAGTCAGGCTGCCTCTTCTGTTCTGATGAAGTATCAATGGCCGGGAAACGTGCGTGAACTCGAGCACGTGATAGAAGGTGCGATCGCAATGTCCCGCGAAGAAGTAATTGAACCCGTTGACTTATGGATGAATGTGGCGCTTGCCGGGTCTGCTGCTGCACCAGATAGTTCTCACAACGGGTACAGCGAATTTATGACCATGGAAGAAGTTGAGAAGATGCACATTGAAAAAGTGTTAAAACACAACAACTGGAATCGTGTGAAGACCGCTCAAGTGCTCGGCATCACTCCCAAAACGCTGTACCTCAAGATCAAGAGGTATGAAATAAGGGTCGGAAGTGAAGAAATCCGAAACTGATTCTTGATTTCCCGATTCTCCCGCGCATTTCTTCAAGATTAAATTTCCTTAAAGCTCGATTCAGAATGCAACTTTTTGCATGGTAGGTGCGTCTATATAATCGGGAACAATCAATATCTGCTTCCCATATCTCCTTCTTGTTGAGCCAGCAATCGACTTCTCGTGGTGGGGATGGTCGAGAAGCTGGCTCAATCTTTTTGTGTCCTTTCCCGCGATTCCTTGACTTTCGGCCGATATTTGGCTAACTTTTCAAACAGATTCAGACTTTCTCCGCTTCTGTTTAAAAAAATAGACACTTCTTAGCCCTCCTGAGGGACTTCCAATGCCAAAGTTTCAAGGGGTTGACTTCTACAACCTGGACGAGCTTTTAAGTCAAGAAGAGATCCTAGCCCGCAATACTGTCCGCGAATTTGTCGACGCGAACGTCCTGCCCATCATCGAAAAACACTACCGCAATGGAACTTTTCCGGTCGAGTTAGTCTCCAAAATGGCGGAGCTCGGCTTATTCGGCTCCACACTTCCGGCCAAGTACGGCTGCGCTGAGATGAACAACGTGGCGTATGGTCTGGTCATGCAGGAGCTTGAGCGCGGCGATAGCGCGGTACGAAGCTTCGTATCGGTGCAGAGTTCACTCGTCATGTACCCGATTTTTTCTTTCGGGTCGGAAAAGCAAAAAGACTACTGGCTTCCCCGACTTGCTTCTGGAAAAGCGGTCGGATGTTTCGGACTCACGGAGCCGGACTTCGGATCCGATCCGGGCGGCATGATCACCCGGGCCGAGCGAAAAAGCGGTGGATTTGTGCTCAATGGCGCAAAAATGTGGATTACAAGCGGCACCATAGCCGACGTCGCAGTGGTGTGGGCAAAATTGGACGATGAAATCAAAGGTTTTCTCGTAGAGAAAGGCACAAAGGGTTTTTCAGCTCCTGAAATGACGGGGAAGCATTCGCTGAGGGCCTCTGTTACGTCTGAGCTTGTGTTCCAGGATTGCTTCATCCCTGAGGAGAACTTGCTTCCCAAAACTGGGGGTCTGAAGTCTCCGCTCATGTGCCTGTCGCAGGCTCGCTATGGAATAGCGTGGGGAGCCACAGGTTCTGCTATGGCATGTTATGATAGCGCTTTGAACTATGCAAAATCCAGAATCCAGTTTAACAAACCGATCGCATCGTTTCAGTTGATCCAGGAGAAACTCGTTTATATGGTCACGGAGATTACAAAAGCTCAGCTCATGTGTCTCCAGCTCGGACGTTTAAAAGATCTGGGAAAAGCGAAGTTTACGCAAATCTCGATGGCGAAGCGCAACAATGTGTATCATGCGCTGGAGATTGCCCGCATTGCGAGAGATATACACGGAGCAAACGGGATACTCGATGAGTATCCGGTGATGCGCCATATGGCGAATCTGGAATCTGTCAAGACGTACGAAGGCACGCACGATATTCACACGCTCATTATTGGCCAGGAAATAACGGGGATACCGGCATACAGCTGACGACCATGGCAACGAAAAAAATCATCGGTGAGGGCGTTACATACGACGATGTTCTGCTCGTGCCGGCCAAGTCGCAGGTTCTTCCGCGAGAGGCAAATGTGCGGACGAGGCTGTCGAGGCATATTGAGCTCAACATACCGATTCTCAGTGCAGCGATGGATACCGTGACGGAATCCGAAATGGCGATTGCGATGGCCCGCGAGGGCGGCATCGGCATTATTCACAAAAACCTTTCCATCGAGCAACAGGCGCACGAAGTCGACCGGGTAAAGAGGTCGGAAAGCGGCATGATCCGGGATCCGATTACACTTTCGCCCGAAAGCAAGGTGAGTCAAGCGCTTGAGCTGATGCGCAAATACAGTATTTCAGGGATACCGATTGTGCAGCATGAAAACCTGATCGGAATACTCACAAACCGCGACCTCAGGTTTGAG
>JANOGR010000208.1:0-4283 GCA_031406095.1 Ignavibacteriales bacterium | reverse complement strand
AGCGTAAATCCATCCGAGGCCATGGCAGATTCATTCAATGAAGACCCGGCAGGCATTAATACAAAGGACCAGCTTATCGTTGTTATTCCCTTGCGCTCAGCATTGAGAAGCTTATACACATCTTCGATCCCTGTTGAATAGAAATCATCAGGATTCAGAATAAAAAGGGTTTCGAATGATGAAAATCCAACAACTCGCATCCTCATCCCAAGCGGCTTTATCTTGAGAGCCTTTTGGAGCGTTGAGAACATGGCCTCAGAATAGTTTTTTGCGGTCTCGAGAAATTTTTGATGCTGATTCTGAATGATCCTCTCTCTCTCCTGCATGCCAATCTCAATGCCAGTCAATCGGGCATTCTCAATATCCTCAAAGGTTGGGTTACCTGAGATGGTCCACAGATTCGACGGTTCTACCGTTACATCTTCGGTTTTCTTAATGAAGGAGTGCATTTGATTAATTCAATGAAGGAAGGGTCCAACTGAACATCCGTCTGCAGTCAAATGTTCGGTTTCATGGGGTGATTATGATAGCCATATTCGGCGATATAAGCAACGGCACATACCCTCACCAATACAGCCTGTGATACAGACATCTTGCATGCCAGAAAAATTGCATCGGCGTCGATCACTCTCTTTGTAATTTTGTAAAAGGTTGAAGTTCGACTTGAATGGGTAATTCTTTCTATGTAGCGGTAAGGAGGTTAGCATAGCCGGAGTGGGGATCGAAGGTACCTATCGGCACAAAGGGGTTCTCAGCCGTAGGCTGATCCCCGGCCTGCCTTATGGTTCGCGCGGGCGAGCAGGCGCATTGGGCGGAAAGTCCCCGTTCGGGCACAAAACAAAAAAGCCGTCCATTTCTGGGCGGCTTTTTCCGTTTACTCCCCCCAAACACTATAGGATTTCTACGATCTTCAAACCCCCAAGGCCGGTTGCAATAAACAAGATGCTGTTCTTGCTCGCCACAAAATTGGCCGACTGAGCGGAGCCAAACTGCATTTTACCGAGCAACGTAAGGTTGGTTGCGCCGGTTGCCGTCGTTTCAAGGTTCACGGCAGACTGAACGACGTATACACCAGCTTCTCCGTTCGCAAGAAACACAAGATCTCCATTGACAGAAACGGCATTCGTCACTGTCTTATCTGGGGTAAGCCCTGCAACGGAAGCTCTAGCTACGCTGTCCGTTATTGCTCCATTCTGGAGGTTCACGACTTTCATCCCGCCATCTCCAACCGCAACAAGCGCTCGGTCAAACAATACCGTCAGCGTCGACTTCGATTCCGCAAGATTTGCGCCACCCACGGTGTAGCTGGCCTGGAAAGCGTTCGTCGCAACGAGATATTTTCGCAATCTGGCGGGCGTTCCTTGCATTGCAACGATCGATGATCCATAAATGTCAACTGCCCTTGCATCCAAAAATGGATCGGTCGAAACAATTGGCAGAAGCGTGGTTTGGCTCAGAATACTCAAACCGCCAGTGCCCGCACCACCCGATCCGGATGTGACGTACACTTTTCCACTTATGACTTTGACATCCGTAGCCACAAAGCTGGGGACAGCCACCCGCCGCGAGGTCAGCGTAAGCCTGCGATTACTAAGCGTGATCTCCTCAAGAACAGCGGTTACGGGCATTCCCCCATAATAAAACCCGGTATCTGACGTTGCTTCCGCCAGATAGAGTTTACCGCTGTCATACCACAGTGCGCTGACGTCTGTAGTTTGGAATATTGCTTGCGAAATGAGTAATGGCATTTTCTTGTTCGTAACGTCGAAAACATCAACGCCCCCTAGGTACGTGTTCCCCTGTAGATTGTAAGACACGTAAGCATAATTGCCATCTAAGGTGACATGAGTGGCTTGCAGGCTTGTCCCGCCTGAAACCGGGGGTGATACCTCGGCGCGCAGTTTAAGGTTGAACGCAGCGACACGTGCCTGCGACCCGCCCTTTCGAAGATCCGCTGTGTCGACGGCAATAGTCAAGTCGTCATAATACTTTACGCGGGCACCCAGCGCCATCGTGCCGTTGGTGATGGTAATCCTTCCGTTTGTGATAACAGGCTCGTCAACAGGTCCCACCGGTGAGTCAGTGTTCTTACAGCTAAAGAGTAACGCTGAAAAGAGCACTGTGATCAATGCAGTCGAAAAACTCGCAACCTTGGATTTCATGGCTTCTTACCCCTAGAATGTGTATTTGACCACTGTGGGCTCAAATCTCGTACCATTGACCATTTCTGCCCATTTCTTGTGCTATTAGAACGATTTGTCAGAAAGGTTGTCAATTTTTCTGGAATTGTCAGAAATTTATATTCTCACATTGAAACAGGATTCTCACAATTTGAGTCTCAAGATTTCCTCACTTCGGACTTTGCATTGACAAAAAAAGCCGCCCATGATCGGACGGCTTCTGGGCGACGATTTCTTTTGGGAGATTATTCGAACCAGGAGAGAACCTCGTAGGCTCCTGTGTTCGGGTAACTCGTCGTGGAGTGAGTGATTCATGCTGCCGAAACCGTGTCCTAATTGTAACCTAACCTTTTTACCGCGATTCCTCAGCCTTACAAATCAAACTTTATTCCCACCCGCAGTCCCACGTTCCCATAAGGGATGGACGGTTGAGCGTCCACAAACTGCTCAGAGCTATTGTACGCATCCTTAAGCGTGATTGTTGTTGTAGTCGCAGCGCTTGTCCGCTCGAGTTTGGTGGGAGACCATGAGCCGCCTTGAAGTGAGAGCTCTCCGAACATAGACAGTTTGTTACCTAAGGGGACGACCAGGCCGAATCCGCCCTGAAAGCCAAACAAGATGCCGCCCGAGTACTTGTCTGTCGTTGTTGCATTAGGCCGAGTGTCCACCTCCTCATACTTTGCGATTCCTACTATAACACCAAACCTTGCATACGCTTTGACTCGGGCCAATTCTCCAGACACGACCATCGCTGGTGACAGGCCCACGAGGGATCCTTTGTATGTAGTGCTTCTGTTGTTAGCGGGATTGAGGCGTGTGTCCTTTGCCTCGTACTTTGAGCCAAGATTAAACCAGATACCCATTTCCCCCGCTACATTAGGCGTGAGAGCATATCCGACTGTTCCGCCCAATTCGAAGCCAGAGCCGAAGGATCCATAATGATACTTGAAATCGTCGCCGGCAGCAGTCTCGGTTCTATCCCTGTCGATTTGAATCCCACCTAGACTTGCGGCATATCCGACGCCGCCCTTGACATAGAGTTGGGCTTGAGCGTTGGACGGTACGAGCATCGAGGTGAAAACGACGCCAAGTAGAAGATGTTTCATAATCCCTCCCTTTCGATAAGTGTTCATTTAATTCTGCTTCTTTTTGATGCAATCTGGGTCAATTCTGGAATGTTTAGAATTTGATACTCTCATATTGCAGCATCTTGCAGAAATTCTAGCCTCTATTCAAGCCGAGAAATCACCGGACGTTTTTTGTCTGGACCCCAGCCCTTCCATTATTGGCTTTCGACCGGAAGCTTGTTCGCTTCCCAATCTTGCCAGCCCCCAAAGAAAATCTTGACGTTGGTAAATCCTAGTTCCATCAGCTTTTCGGCCATCGACATACTCGAATTGCATTCGACCCCATCACAATAGGTAACAAGAAACTTGTCTTTCGGGGTTTTGGCAAGAAGTTGCTTCTCCCTTTCAAAATCGTTCAGCGGAATATTGATCGCACCGCGAATGTGTCCTCGGCGATACTCATGAGGGTTTCTCGAATCGATGAACAAAGCTTTCTTTGACTCGAAGAATGTTTGCGCTTCGTTCCATGATATCATTGCGGGAGCAAGGGCCGCAAGCTTCCTGAGACGGGTCGGGGATGTTTTTTTTTGAAAAAATCCCTTCCCGCTCACGCCCGCATAAGAGGAACCCACCACTGTAGCGACAAGCACAACCAGGAGGAATTCTCGAACAGCATGAAGCCACCTCATTTTGGCAACTTTGCCCCTACGAGGGAGACTTGATTTTAGTTTTGGCTCCGACATATTTCTCGTTATTCGACGGTAGTAATTTATTGAGTGAGTGCATTTTTGGGCATTGTGTCCATAGACGATGCAACCGATTTCTTTCCCTGCCAGGGATGACAAAAGAGGCGCCCTCGGGCGCCTCTTTTGCTTTTTGAAATACTCATTGGGATTCAGTTATTCATACCACTCAAGAACGGCATAGTACCTCAGCTTTGAGAGGTTCTTAGCTTTATAAAGGGCATCGCAGCTATAGGCGATCTTCGCACCGACTGATCCTGTTCCTTTGAGTGTTAACGAGGCGGCTCGGCCTG
>JANOGR010000042.1:0-9058 GCA_031406095.1 Ignavibacteriales bacterium | reverse complement strand
CAGGGTGCACACGATCCGGTTATACTCGCAGTTATAGAGGTGCTTCAGGGCATCCTCCACCTCGACCCGGCCCACGTTGCGACGGGATGCGTTCCATCGGTACCACAGCCCGCTCTTTGGCCAGAACAGAGCTGCGCCGGCCGAAGCCATCATGAGTCCAAGAAGTATTTCCGTCGTCATGATATTCCGTTAGAGAATTTCAACAAAAACATGATTTGCCAGTTTCGAGTTGATGAATTGTTCCTTGCCGGCCACTTCAACCCTCAGGGAGTCGTCGAAGTTAATGCGCTCTTTCACTTTGCTTTTGAGACGGACTCAATCGTAACTTTGACTTTGTCGATTGTTGCAATTATGACTTCTCGAGGAGACATAGCCTACTTAAAATATTAAACTTGTTTCGATCAAGAATTGATTATTGCGCTCCTGGATTCTTTGCTCAAGAGCAAGGCGAATTGTGTACGAAGTGCCTGGAAGATGGACCACACTATAAGGAACCAACGCGGGTTCTATCCCAACGCCTGTTTGATGCTCAAAACGCAACCCCAACACACCCCATTCGAGGGGCACGTACTCAATCTCCAGCATCAGATTTGACATCCTGCGATTTTCATCTTTTCCTACTCCCACCGTAGAAGTAAGATAGAAATTCTTGTGACTCGTTGTCCCAACAATTTGACCGAGCAATCTCTGGTCTCCGTCAAAGAACAGATGGCCGCCGAGACTTGTCAAACCCGTGCGGAAAAAAGCCTCGGCAAAAATCCCTTTCGGCACTCCTTCAACTTCGAAACTGGCTTCCCGGCGTGCATCTTCCGTAAGCGGTAAAGAGAGTTCGCCGGTGAACGGGACGTTCAAAAGCGCAAACCATCCATCGGCTGCGCGCCCGCCGGATGAAGCTTCCGGATGATATTGCAGTCGCAAGCCTGGAGAACGTCCAGAGGGTGAAAACGCTCGGAGTGCAGTGAGGCGGTTAGTTGATGCCGGCTGACCGCGAAGTCCCGAGGAAAACGGAAGAGGTTCGGAAATAGATAGGCGCTGAGAAACATCCACTTGGCTTAACATCCGGAACTGCCCAAGCGTTACAGAAAGGAAATCAGTCGCCTCGGCAATAATGAATACGTCTTCGAACCGTCCGCTGCGGTCACGAACTGTTCCATCCCCTCGCAATTCCATGCTCAGTGCCCGCCATTCGATGAAATATGACATACCTAATTCTTCGAGAGCCTCAGTGGCAATAAATTCCAAACGGTTTGGAAACCCGCGTATGAAGTCCCTGTTTGGCTGCCGATGACCGAGCGCACTTATCCAGGTCGATATCGGAAAGGTGGAACGAGGTTCAGAATCCTCTTCCTGGTACTGATATCGCCTGGAAGCGAATTCAAGGCCGAACGAATTGAGTTTTGCAGGCGCCACGTGACACGTTTGACACGAAACACCGTATTTTCTCGAAAATGTTGGGATCGCCAGCGCTCCCTGGATCGGAATGAGGATGCAGATCAGACCTTCGAGTGCCAAAAGTCCGATGCCGGATCGAAAGTGGGCGAATCGGGTTTTAGTCTGAGTCAACATAAATATTTTGCGCTAACTTCGAACTGATGAATTGCTCCTTCCCCCCGACCTCCACGCGCAGCGATCCGTCGAAATCGATTCGCTCTTTGACCTTGATTTTTCTGTTCAATGTTATTCCGAGCTTCTTTGCGTACCGAAGAATTTCCGGACTCGAATCGCTCACCCGTCTCACCGTAACGGTTTTTCCTGGCGGCATTGCTGCGAGTGAACTGTGATGCGATGCATCGACTTTGCCCTCTCGTGTCGGGATGGCATCGCCGTGGGGGTCCGTGTTCGGGTATCCAAGAATCTCGTCAATTCGCCGCTCGAGCCGCTCCGACGCAATGTGTTCGAGTTTCTCAGCCTCTTCATCGATTTCATGCCAGTCGTATTTCAGAACTTCTACCAGGAACGCCTCCCACAACCGATGCCGGCGTATGATCTGAAGTGCCCTTTTCCTGCCCTCTTTGGTAAGCTGGACGCCTTTGTAGGGCGTGTGAGTCACAATGCCTTCTTCAGCCAGTTTCTTGATCATCTCCGTTACCGAAGCCGGCGAGATTTTCAGCTTCTGGGACAGCAGAGTTGTTGTGACCCGGCCTTCACTCGACTGGATCTTATAGATGTTTTTGAGGTAATCTTCGAGTTGTTCACTCGGCATTCGGAGTCCTAAAATTAGAATTTAGGTTAACCTAAATATAAACCATCCCGCGGCGGTTGTCAAGAGGAATTTTCTGAAATCCGGGAATACTGAAAACAGGAATTACTTGAGGTCTCTCGCCTGGAAGAGGCTGTCGGGCAGGTTGGTATTAATTCGGTAGTTCACGTAATTGATCGTGATGGAGCCGGAGCGGGGCGTGGCTCGCTGCATTTCTTCCAGCTGACCGGCTGGGGACGGGTTGCTATCCAGTCGAGGGCGCACACTTTCTTGCGAAGTGGTTCCGAATGTCGCTTTCATCCGTTTCGGCAGCCAGAATGTGCCGCCTTGTTGCGCATAGGTAAAATCAAGCGTCAGGATTCTTCCTTCATAAGGGGTTACCTGCGCCCGAACGATCGTCCAGTTGTCGGGGTCGATCCAGAGCTGCAGCTCTCGGAGCCTGGTTTTGGGATCTTTTGCTGCAAGCTGTAGTTTCAGCGCTCTTTTCCCCCATGCAGTGTCGTCTCCCGCAAGAGTTGAATTATACCGCTGACGCAGCACCGTGGCGTTCAAAAACACGCCCTCCCGAGGCACAAGCCCAAACCCCGGCGAATCGAATGTGACTTTGTCCGGCTTCTTGTAAAACATCGTCGCGGTGGTTCGCGGGACGCGGAGTCTTTCCATGCTGATCTCGCCCTCCAATGAAACCACGAAATCAAGAACGCCTTCAGAATTCTGCTCGACTCGTCTCATGATTTCATCGGCAGAAGCTGAAATCTTCTTTTGCGGGGCCGCGAGAAACAAAAAAACGAGGACTAAAGAAATCATGAAATGCGCTCCGACGACTCTTTCACAAACGGTTTCCACTTCTCTTCAGGAGAGGGCTCAGTCGCAAGGCTTACGCCGACGAGACAAAGAATCGATGCAGCGGCGGCTGGAAGAATGATGTAATCGGTGTCCATGAGGTGCTGAGGCATAACGATGTTTGCAATGGTGATCACAACGGTCACACCCATTCCCGCAATAATCGATGCGACACCGCCTTGAACAGTAACGCGTTTCCACAAAAATGCCGCCAGCAGAGCCGGAGTAATTCCGGCTCCGACCATCGTATAGGCTGTGAATGCCATGTCCAGAATGCTTTTGAAAAAGTTCGCAACGACAAAAGCGACAATTCCTAGAATTACAATCCATATGCGCTGGAATTTCACGAT
The DNA here is from genome assembly GCA_031406095.1 of Ignavibacteriales bacterium. Lineage (GTDB taxonomy): Bacteria > Bacteroidota > Ignavibacteria > UBA10030 > UBA10030 > JANOGR01. Next base: position 5,665 of record JANOGR010000042.1, on the reverse strand, counting down.
CGCCTTCTCCGACACGCCCGGGTTGATGAACCGCTGGTAAATGTCCCGTGCAACGTTCGTCGATGAGACCATCAGGAACGTGTTTGCCGTGGAAAGAATAATAGCCACCCCGGCGCAAATGAGAAGGACACCAGCGAATATTGGGAGGTCGTGTCTCGCCAGATACAGAATGATTGTTTCTGTCGCCGCTTTATCCAAGGTTCCGTCCGGATTCGCAAATGGTGCAGCGGTAAGATATTTTGCACTGCCGATGACCGATAGCACACACAGCGACGTCTCTACCACGATGACACCAATAATCATTCCGATCACTGCTTTTTTTGCCGTCTTTCCGTCTTTCGCTGCAAAGAATTTCTGGTACATGCTGCTTTCGCCCATCAGGAGAAAGAAAGTGGGAAAGAACACTCCCATCGCCCACACGGAATCCTCCGGTCCAAATACGGCGAACCTATCCGCCGGAAGAGAAGCGAGCGCTTCCGAACCGCCGACGGCGCCATAGGCAAGAGGAACTGCGATAAAGAGGCCAACAATAATCATGATACCGTTGGCGAGATCCATCGCGATAATGGAGACCATACCGGCGATGATCGTGAACAAGATGGTGGCAACGCAGGTGACGGCCGCCCCCGTTTGTGGATCCATGCCGGTAAGGATATTCAGGAGCCGCCCTCCACCGCGGAATTGATACCCTGCAATGGTCAGATAAGCGACGATAACTGCCGTTGTCCCAAAAATCCTGGCGAGAGAGTTGTAGCGTTGTTCCAGGATGTCAGAGATAGTGTATTTCGAGATCTTCCGCACCCTGTCAGCGAGAAAATAAACGAATGCAATTCCCACCCACGCGCCCGCGCTCATCCAGAGTTGCGAGATGCCGCCGCGGAACGCAAGGCCTGCCCCGCCAAAAAGACTCCCGGAGCCAACCCACGTGCAAATGAGTGTCCCCGCCAGAAATAATGCTGTAGTCTTCCGGCCCGCCACCATGAAATCGTCCTGCGTTTTCACTTTGCGGCTTTTGTAGAGTCCCACGCCGGTAAGCAGGGCCATGTAAACGACTATTCCTATGATGTACGGATCCATGAAGAGTTTTCCTTTCCTATTTGGATTGCGTCAATCTTTATTGACGCTCTGGTTTGCGTCGCAATAGCGATTGCGACATTCCAAACATTCTATGACAGTATATCCTTGCGAACAAAAATGAGCCACGCGGCCGCGACAGTAGCACTCGTGTACCCCCCCAGGTTCAACACTGAGATCCCGATATCATCCCAGGGAACCGGATCCATGAACATTTTCTGCCACACGACCATGTGATACGTGAAGAGGTATTCGCGAATTCCGGAAAAGGTTTCAACCGGAATGACAGTGATGACGGTGAGAACGATGATCACACCCATCGTTCCAACAATCGGACCGATCGCATTTTCGACGAATGACGACATCAGGAACGCAATGGAAGCAACGGTCGTCATCGACCACGCCGCAAGAATATATGCCATAACGAAGCGCCAAGCAACATCGGATTCCTGAAGCACGAGGATGCCTTGCTGCAGAATTATCATGTCGCCCCGGCCAAGCAGCAGTAAGGCAAGACCAACGCTCAACACACCGAGGAACGAGACAAAGATCGCTACATACAGAACTGTCGTGAAATATTTTGCAAAAAAAATCTTCGTCCTTGACACGGGCCGAATCAGGATAAGCCTGTACGTCCCGCTGGTGGCCTCCCCTGCCAATTGATCGCCGGCCACAAAAGAAATCAGCACCGGAATTTGCACCCACAGGCTGTTCATGATCTGATGTCCGACAAACCAGCCGTTGAACAGGTTGCCAAGCAGGATGAAATCCTGGGCAATTCCTCTCATCGACATCCTCAGGAAACGGCCGCCCTCGAGTTTCAAGGCAACTTCAACAAGCGGAACAATCAAAAGAATGATGAGGAAACCGATGTACGTCCGTTTTTTCAGGAATGTTTTGACCATTTCGCCGCGAACGATCCGAAAGAATTCCAGAACGGGTTTCATACTCGACTCTCGGTTTCCGTGATCGAAAGGAAAAAATCCTCGAGAGATCGGCGGGGCACGAGCGCTGCGACATTCACGCCGGCTTTAACAAGCGCTTTGTTCAAACCTGGCACATCCTTGAAGTCCATTTTCACTTCAAAGGAACCATTGCGTTCATGAAACCCTGTCACGATTTTCCTGTTTTTCTTCAATACCGCCTGAATTTTTGATTTCGGCCCGCCTTTCACCAAAACATAGCGTCCGCCTTCATCCAGGAGCTTGTTCACGTCGCCCTGCACAACCAGTTCACCCTTGTTTATCACCGCCATCCGGTTTGCCACAAGCTCTATTTCATTCAGGAGATGCGACGAGAGAAAAACCGTTTTCTTCTGATCTCGTGACAAATGAAGAACAAGCTCACGTACTTCTTTCATCCCTTGCGGGTCGAGGCCGTTCGTCGGCTCATCCAGGACAATGAGCTCGGGGTCCGAAAGCAGTGCCTGAGCAATTCCGAGACGCTGTTTCATTCCGTGAGAATACGTTTTCACTTTGTCAGCCGCTCGTCCCGTCAGTCCCACCAAATCGAGAACTTCGAGGATGCGCTTTTTGTCGACTCCGCCGCTCAATGCTCCGACGAGCTCCAGATTTCTCACTGCCGACAAGTAGAGGTAAAAATCGGGCTTTTCAACAATCCCGCCGACCGACCTGAGCGCCCGGGCACGATGTGTTTTCAGGTTGTGTGAAAACAGCTCGACGCCGCCCTCCGTGGGCCTGACCAGGGAAAGGACCATGCGAATGGTCGTGCTTTTTCCCGCGCCGTTAGGGCCGAGGAAGCCGAAAATGTCCCCGCGATGTACTTCGAGATTCAAATTCCGGACAGCCCAGCGGTCTTTGTATTTCTTGCCGAGGTTGCGGGTTGAGAGGATTACTTCAGAGTTCAAGATAGATAGGAAGGTCGGGCTTGAGAGGAGAGTTGATTGCTGCTATTCTGAATTCCTCATTCTATAATCTGCATTCCGCATTCTACATTCTACACTCGTTTTGTGACCCCGGCGCGAATCCCTGTCCGCCGAAGTCCCGCTTTTGGGGACGTAGGCGGAGAACGCTTATCGTGACCCCGGCGCGAATCGAACGCGCAACCTACAGCTTAGAAGGCTGTTGCTCTATCCAATTGAGCTACGGGGTCATGATTTTCAAAACACAGCTTATCCCGCTTTCTCCGCCTTCGGCGGATCAGCGGGATCCACAAAATGTCAACAACTCGCATAAAACACTCGTTGGACATTTTGGGAGAAGGCTGTTGCTCCCCGCCCGAACGACCGAACATCAGCTCATAAATCGTTCGGTCGGGCGGGTTGCTGTATCCAACTTGTCCCGACAACGTCGGGATTGCCTGCCCCGTCGTTTTTGACGGGGAGCTACGGGGTCGGAATTCATTATTGAAGAAAGAAGCGATTCTTTCATTCAATATAATGAACTTTTTTGGTTTGCTCAATTATCCCAGGCGTTTTCGTTCTGCTTGATTCCACCTCTGGGAGATGAGGTGTACGGCAATTTGATGTTTCGGTTGGGTTCGTGGTTAGACCATTAGCGTTATCGCTCAGGTATGTTACCCTCCGCTGAACTTTTTGAAGAGGATTTCCAGATAGTTCCGTTGCCTTCCTTCAAAGAGGCACCGTTTACGATCCAGAATCGTCTTTGGCCGCGTGGGCCCGTCTGAATCATAGAGAACTCCGCATCTGTCGCCTGGGGTCCGATTTGAGGGTAATGCGAATTGAACCGTAGCTCGTCGGTAACAGAATCTCTTTTGATAAATACGTGACCGGGACCGCGCACACTCACCTGGATATCGGTTCCATTTTCCCTAAACGGTACGAGCACTACGACGAATTCCACAGGCCGATCCGTAGCGGAAATCTGGTCGAACGCTATCCACGGAATCCTTTGCGTACGGCCGGGAACACGATCGTCTGTGCTGGCCGCCATTCCTTCCCCTTCGCGAACCTCAACATCCGCCGGCGAAACAAGAAGGCTAAAGCCTGGGGTTTCCCGGGTGGTGAAACCGTTCTTCGTTTTCGCAAGATGAAGCGGCGTATGAAGATACCAGCTCAGTGTATCGCCGCTGTTCCGGCTCGTGAGTCTGTCGTAGATGACCCAATACGAGGGTTTCACAAACACAATATTCCTTCGGTGGTGCACTCCTTTAAACTTGTAGCCATCATGCTCGCCGCCGAGGTAATCCATCGTCCCGGATGAATACCAGGTCATCTCCTTCCCGGTCGTATGTTCGCGGTCCATGTTCAAATCGTTGACAACCACCATATTGTGGGCCCGGGAGGATTTGTACCACGGAATGTACAGCGGGTCGTCGTACGTCAACCCTATCCCCGCATCGACCGCAAGAGCGCGTCCATGAGCATAGACCTCGAAATCGAGCATATCCTGGTGGGTGTGAGAGCCGTTCCATTTTCCATAATTGATCGTCATAGTGAGCGCATCACGACTCCAGTCGGTCCGCATGACCGCGAATCCGGAAGCCGCCATATTCCGGGAAGTAAAAGAAGGGAGAATGGGTTGCGCGACCGGAACGGAGAGACCGAACAAACTCTTTAACACTCCATACACTTCCGGTTTCCGGTAAAAAGTGGCAGCGTCCTGCAAGAGAAAGACCGGAAAGAGTCCGCGGTGGCTGTCGTTGATGGCAGGAACTTCGCCCGTCGGAGCAAGCATGGTGATCCACCAGTCAATCGTCCTCGACATTCGACGCCGGATTTTATCCGCGAAGCTTTTCTCGAGACGATGTTCCTTGAGGAGGTAATACAGATTTCGGTAAGCGACGTAGGTGGCTTGCGTGTAGTTGCGGGGAGCCCGCTCGGAGTGGCCACCATCCTCAAAAAAGTCTTGTTCCAAATGCTCTTTCAGCCGCTGGAGACCCAATTGAAGCCAGTTCCGCGATTCGCGAAACTCGGGGAAGGTGAGCGCGATTTGCGTTAGCATATAGGAACCGTGAATTTGCCAATTGCCTGATCGGTATCCTTCCCACCGCTGGAGTTCATAAAGCCAGCGTGCGGCGCCGAGCATCGTTTTCAGCATTTTTTGATGCGTGTTCCAGCTCCTGCGAGAATACGGGAGGGTATAGTACTCAATGAACATCCGGTTGCGGACACCCAGGCCTAGCTCATAATAGACGACATCAAAATCGGGGATACTGCGGTCAATGTTGTTCCGTTGGTCGTACCATTGTTGAAACATATCATCGAACGCGGCGGCATACCGTTCGTCTCCGGTGATAACAGAAGCTGCATTCAGCGGGCGGGACCAGATCCAGTAGTGAAATCCGTACTTTCCAGATTGCCCAACATTGCGATTGAAATCGATCTTCGGTCCAAACTCCAGCACCACATCTCCCCATGCAGGGATCTTGTGATCCAGCAGCATTGCAGCGCGCCGCAGAATTGTGTCGCGTTCTTCAGGATATTGCCGGACATACGCTCGAAGCGCATCATAATCCATAAGCATGTCCGTATCGATCAACATGCGATAATTCTGAGTGATGTAGATTGGCTTCTTCTTTGAGCCCCAATATTGAGCCCACGCTTCGTAAGCAGACGGATAATCCCGGCTGCCGGCAGCAGAGCGTACTTTGCCGAGAGGTTTTGCGGAGA
>JANOGR010000204.1:0-2024 GCA_031406095.1 Ignavibacteriales bacterium | reverse complement strand
TGGAAGAAACAAGCGGATTGAGTGAGCCCTATCTTTGTAACTTCTACAAAGATTTTGAGGTCGGGAAGAAAACAGGGGGATAAATTCCGGAAAAGAATTTCAATAAATGTCTTTCTATCTTTCTGCTGTAAAAACAAGGAGTTTAGAGTGCGAAAAATCCTGAGTTTCATCATCATGACGGTTGTACAGATTACGGCGGGCCAGAATCAGATAGCCGATGTTGTTTTCACGAATGGAAAGGTCTGGACCGTCGACCGGTCAAGGCCCACTGTCGAAGCCGTGGCAGTACTTGGCGGGAGAGTTCTTGCCTTAGGCACAAGTGTTGAGATGAAGAAGCATGCAGGCGGGAAAACGCAAGTTGTGGACCTAAAGGGAAGAAGGATGCTCCCGGGTTTCATCGACAACCACACACATTTCATGGGAGGCGGTTTCCAGCTGCAGAGTGTGGACTTGAGGTATACGAAGGACGAGCAGGAGTTTGCGAAGTTGTTGAAGGAACGAGCGCAGAAATTTCCGCAGCGGTGGATCACGGGCGGAGACTGGGACCATGACAACTGGCCCGGTGGAAACCTTCCCAACAAAGAGCTCATTGACTCCTTCACTCCGAATACTCCGGTTTTTGTCAACCGCTATGACGGCCATATGGCTCTTGCAAACTCACACGTTCTGAAACTCGCAGGCCTTACGAAAGACACGAAGGACCCGCCAGGCGGCACGGTTGTGAAAGATCCGAAAACGGGTGAGCCGACGGGCGTTTTGAAAGACGAAGCGATGGGATATGTGTACCGAATTATGCCCGGTTCCACAGAAGAAGAACAAATGGAAGCCGCGCGGTTGGCTCTTGCGGAAGCAAGAAGACTCGGCCTCACGAGCATACAGGATATGTCTTCCTCGGTAGATGTGCGCGTGTATCAGAAACTCAAAACGAGAGGTGAATTGACGGCGCGGTTCTACAGTCGGTTACCGCTTTATCAATGGGAATACCTGGCGAAAACCGGGATCAAAGTTCCGTTTGGCGACGAATGGATTCGGATTGGCGCGCTCAAGGCATATGCTGACGGTTCGCTGGGCTCGACGACGGCTTTGTTTTTCGAGCCGTTTACCTCCGACCCGACGACGAGGGGCCTTGCGAGCGACATCGTGATCGACGGCCGGCTGGAAAAATGGTCTCTCGGTGCCGATAAGGCCGGGCTCCAATTATCCATACACGCGATCGGCGACAGCGCCAACAGTTTGATGCTCGACCTTTTCGAGAAAATCGTGAAAACAAACCCGGCATGGGACCGCAGGTTTCGAATTGAACATGCGCAACACATTCGCCCGGGGGATTTCAAACGGTTTGCGCAATTAGGAGTCATCGCTTCCGTCCAGCCGTACCACGCAATTGATGACGGGCGCTGGGCCGAAAAGCGCATTGGACATGAACGCTGCAGGACGACATACGCTTTTCGATCTTTTCTCGATAGCGGCGTGAAGCTCTGTTTTGGAAGCGATTGGACAGTAGCTCCGCTCAATCCGCTCACAGGAATCTACGCGGCCGTCACGCGCCGCACCACAGACGGAGCGAATCCAAGCGGGTGGTTTCCCGAGCAGAAGATTACGGTTCAAGAGGCAATCGAATGCTACACCATCAATAATGCCTACGCGGCGTACGAAGAAAACGAGAAAGGGTCGATTTCTCCGGGCAAACTGGCCGACTTTGTTGTGCTTTCTGAGGACATTCTCAGCGTTGACCCGGGAAGAATCGAAAAGATGAGCGTGGAGATGACGGTTGTGGGAGGCAAGGTTGTCTATGAGAAGACCAAGTAAAGTTGCCAGAGAACTCACATGATAATCTTATTTTTTCTCAGCATAGTTCTTCAAACTCAGAAAGGAACACAGATGTCCCAGCTTGAAAAAGCCACGTTTGGCGGCGGGTGCTTCTGGTGCGTTGAAGCCGTCTATGAACGGTTGCCGGGAGTCCAGTCAGTCGTCTCCGGGTACGCAGGCGGTTCAAAAGCCAACCCGACCTACGAAGAGGTTTG
>JANOGR010000196.1:0-1628 GCA_031406095.1 Ignavibacteriales bacterium | reverse complement strand
TGGTTTTGCGCGAATCAAACGAGATGCTGACAATATGAGGAAGCGAATCTTGCGTACGCCCGTTAAACACAATTCCCTCGAACTCCTTTGAAAGTCGTGATTTCATCTTGTCCTTGAGGGCTCGGAAACGATTGTCCAATTCTTCCCTGCTGTCAGCAGCGATTTGAACCGCTTTTGCAAACCCGGCTGCCAAAGGCACGTTTTCTGTCCCCGCCCGCCTGTTGCTCTCCTGTGAACCTCCCTGGATGAACGAATCGATTTTCGTGCCTCTCCGAATGTAGATTGCTCCAATTCCCTTTGGTCCGTACAACTTGTGAGCTGTCATCGCCAACAGGTCGACTCCAAGCTCATTGACGTTTACCGGGACCTTTCCGACAGTCTGCACTGTATCCGAATGGAAAGGAATTCCGTGTGCTTTGGCTATACTGCCAATCTCTTGAACTGGCTCCACGGTGCCGACCTCGTTATTTGCGTGCATCACGGAAATGAGGCATGTCGTTGACGTTATGGCTTTTTCGACATCCTGCGGGTCAACACGACCGTCGCTGTCGACGGGAACGATTGTAACGGCGAAACCGTGTTCCTTGAGCCATTCGGCCGTTTCAAACACTGCGTGGTGTTCCACTGCACTGATAACAATGTGGTTCTTGTTCTGTTTCCGGGCTTCGAAGGCAATACCTTTCAGGGCATGATTATCCGCTTCGGTGCCGCCACTGGTGAAAAACACCTCGTCGTATTTCGCTCCTATGCTCTTCGCAATAGTTTCCCGGCTTTCCTCCAACAAGAGTCTTGCCTCGCGCCCAAATGAATGGATCGAGGATGCGTTGCCGAACGATTGCTGGAATGCCATCTGCATAACCTCAAAGACGGCCGGGTCGAGCGGAGTTGTAGCACTATGGTCGAGATACACGCGTCTCATGTTCTTGCAATATAAAGCAAGAAAGGTGAATCAACAACAGGAGTTAGGCGATATCACCTAATCGTTAAGGATGTTACTTTTGCGGTAGAATAGAAATGTGACGCGTGGCCTTCCTTTGGTTCTATTTCACAAGCAGCATCGTTTTGCGATGGAACTGACGGTTGCCGTGCGGGTCGGCGTAAGTAAGCTGGTAGATATACATGCCGCTGGAATATGCGGCAGCGTTCCAGATCTCTTGATGATATCCGGCGGGCTTATCTTGGTCCACGAGTGTTGTTACTTCCCTGCCCAGAAGATCGTAGATCCTGAGTGAAACCTTGCTGTCCGCTGATAGCTGATAGCTGATTGCTGTGGTCGGATTAAACGGGTTTGGATAGTTCTGAAAGAGTTCAAACTTCTCCGGTGGCTGGACAGAGATGGTGATTTCCTTCGTCCAGTTCTCGCCACGGGAGTTTGTGATGACGAATGTCAGAGTTTGAGGGGTACTGACGGGGGCCGATTTATCAACAGAGAATGTAAAAGCAGTCGTAGCTTCTTCTCCTGCCTTAAGTTCTTGCAGGCTAAGTTCCGAGGGGGAGAAATGAAGCCAGCCCGGGAGGTTCCTTGCGCTGACTCTCACACCTGTTGTGGAGACAGTGGAGGTATTTGCCACTGACAGCTCCAGGATATTGCCCGAGGCGCTGATTTTGTCGCACGAAGACGTCTCGCA
>JANOGR010000175.1:0-3390 GCA_031406095.1 Ignavibacteriales bacterium | reverse complement strand
CCCGTTTGGAAGATGCGATGTAACCGGCTTTGTTGAGATAGAACCGTGCCCAAGCGACTTGATTCATAAAGCGTGGTGTGCCGCTCGCCATCGTCTCATTGAGCTGATCGTCGGTTAGGGTGAACTTGTTTGCGATGATCTCTCGGACTTCTGATGGCGTGCCTGAATTGCCCAACTCCTTGAGTGCATCGATGACTGGTCGGAAGTATCTGACAAATTGTGGACCTGGCATGGTCTAACTTGATCCTTTCGTTGGATGGTGAAACTTCAAGCCGCAGCTGCAGATAACTAGTGGATAACCGCAATCATTGCGTTTGTCCGCACGTTTCACTTGTTTTTAAACTCTGGTTTTCTTTTCTCCAGGAATGCTTTGGTGCCTTCCTTGAAATCCTCAGACCCGCAGCAGACTCCGAACAAGGTTGCTTCAAGCGCTTGTCCGTCAGTGAGGTTTGTTTCCTGCGTCATGTTGACTGCTTTCAACGCCAGCCTTACAGCCACCTGGCCTTTCGTGACGATTTTTTGAGCAACCGTTTCAGCGGTTTTCATCAACTCGGGAAGAGGAACAACCTTGTTGACCAATCCAAGTCTCAGAGCCTCTTGCGCGTCAACATGATCTCCCGTCAGAATCATCTCCATCGCACGGCCTTTTCCCACAAGCCTGGCCAGTCGCTGCGTTCCCCCGTATCCGGGAATAATCCCCAGATTCACCTCCGGCTGGCCAAACCTGGCATTCTCGGAAGCGATTCTGATATGACAGGCGAGCGCAAGCTCGCATCCGCCGCCAAGAGCGTATCCGTTCACCGCGGCGATCACCGGTTTACCAAGGTTCTCGATGACATTGAAAACTCCCTGTCCACCCTCAGCAAATGTTTTGCCGGATTCAGTGTTGAGCATTGTCAATTCGGCAATGTCGGTTCCTGCGACGAACGCCTTTTCCCCCGAGCCTGTCAGGATGACAACATCGATGTCGGGGGTCCCTTTGATGCTTTCAAAAACCTGTTTCAGCTCGGATTTTGCCTTATGATTGAGTGCATTGAGCTTGTCCGGCCTGTTGACCGTGACATAAGCAATCCGGTTCCTCGTCTCGAAGGAAATGGTAGTGAATTTCGACATGGCGTCTCGGCCTTTTATGACCCCTTTCTGAACAAGCGTACAATGGACCTTTCACGCAAAACTTTTCGAATCAATTTCATCGTCTCCGGCTCGCGAGACTTATTTCTGTTTGCGATGCGCAGAGCGAGCAGGCCAAGTTCACGGTAGAGCGGCAGCAGGTCTTTTTGCTTTTTCTTAAGCTCCCGGACATGCAACCGGATTGTGTCGAGGTCGCCACGGACGATGGGCCCGGTCAAAGCCTTTGTGGGCGTCACAGCAAACGCGTTTTCGACACTCGTTTCGACCAGTTTCTTAAAACCCCTGAAATCCTGTTTCTTGAGAAACGCTGAGCCGATCATTTCCACGGCTCCCAGCAAAGAAACAGTGAAATTGGAAGCGAATACGCATGCGAGATGATACAAAATTTTTGCTTCTTTTGGAATTGGCATCAGCCGCCCCCTCAGGTCGCGGGCGATCCTGGACGCGAATCGCTTCGAAGACCTGTCTCCTTCAAATCCGAACCGAATGCCGGAGAGCGACGCAAGGCGGTCCTCGATCGGAGCAACACTGGAGAACGTCTGCAGAGGATGGAAGGAGAAGACCGAAGCTCCGGCCTCTCTGACCTGACGAAGAGCTTCGCTCGAATGCACACCCGACGTGTGCGCGACGTATGTTCGGCGGTAGTCAATATTGAGACGCGAGAGCTGTCGGGCAACCGTCTGAACGGAATCATCCGGTAGAGCCAGGAGGATAAAATCAGATTTATGTGGAAGCGAGAGAATGTGGGTCGAGTAATTCTTGCAACCCACGAGCCTCGCACAGCGTTTTGCTGAGGATTTTTTCTTGCTGATCACTGCGACAATGGAATGTCCACAACGACGCAAGGCGAGAGCCAGTGTCGTTCCGACATTTCCTGTTCCGATGATGCAGATCTGAAGTTTTCGGCCGGCCACTCAGTTAACCTGCGTTATGGCTGCCGAAACATATCCTACCACGCGGTCTTTTTCACCGGTGACATCGCCGGAATTGCAGTACGATAGCACGTGGCAATGATTAGCTCCAGCCTTCCCCGCCCCCATCATCACGGCCGCCATAGGTCCGCCCCCACACGCCTCAGCCTCATCGTTTTCAAAAAGTTTGAGGAGTCCATCTGAATCGAATTCCCGCAACCGGTCCATTACTTTTTGATCAAGTGTTGTTGCCACGCTGTACTCGTGGTAATGCGACAAGTCGGAGCTTGCCACAAGTAATACATTGAAATCCTTCGATACCTGAGCCAGCTGTTCTGCTAATACCTGACAGAGTCCCCTCTTTTGGTCCCCCATGACAATCGGAACAAACTTCATGGATTGAAATACTCTTTGCAGGAACGGCAGCTGAACTTCCACCGAATGCTCATCTTTGTGACCCGCTTCCGATAGGAATATATGCTCGTTTTGGTTGATAAGGGCGGACCTGATTTCTTTGTGTATGGAAACTTCTCCGAGCGGCGTTTTGAAGCTGTCCCCGGGAAACAAAGAAATCCCGTAGAAATACTCGCGATGGCTCGGGCCCACAACAATGACGGCATCAAAGGTTTTTCCTCTGAGAAGGCCGTACGCCTTTCCCGCAGTGGAGCCCGAATAGGCATAGCCGGCGTGCGGAGAAATGAGACCCCGCAAAATCCCTCGCACAGGCTCTGGAGACGCCGGAATTAACTCATCCACCTCACGCGTGAGTTTGGCTGGAGAATCCGGATAAAACGTTCCTGCAACTGCTGGAGGCCGAACGGCTGGCATGGACGTTAAGGATGCTTGTTTGTCAACTCAGATTCCGAAAACTTGTCAACGGTGAACGAAAACAACTGAACAGAAGGATGATTCCATGCTTCAGGGGCCAATCCCGCCTTCACGGCCGTATGACGGATGAATGTTTCGCGGTCCCAATGATTCTCCTCGGCAACCTGAGGTAAAAGCAAGCCTCGTGTAAAGCCGGCATCGACGACCAAGCCGTGCCTTCCGACCTCAATATCCTCGATCTTGTTGACTTTCTGCAAGGGAGACAGTACTGAAATTTCAATGTCTACCTGGTCCAGCTCGTCATCGCTTACAGGATGAAATCGGGGATCCTCCAACGCAGCCTTCGCTGCAACTTCCTCGACAGTTTGAACGAGCGAAAGCTTTGGCTCGATATATCCGATGCAACCCCGGAGTTCCGAGTGGCTACGCAGCGTTACAAAGGCGCCGGCAGGTTCTTGAAGAACCGTGCTTTGATGCTTGGTCGGCGTATACTGTTGGTGGTGAACCGCGGAGAGGATAC
>JANOGR010000169.1:0-3381 GCA_031406095.1 Ignavibacteriales bacterium | reverse complement strand
ATTAGCCTCACTTTCGCCCGGAGATAATACTCGTTTTTTCTCTTTTTGTCGCCTCAAGTCAGAGTAAGATCACGCAAGTGGGCATTATGATCGAGGATTTTCGGATGTGAGCCGCCTAACCAGTCGCTCTGCTGACCTCCGGCGCCGCAACTACCCGCCTTTCCCAGTTCTGCAAACCATTCCTATCGTCAAGAACGAATTTCAGACAATTCAGTGTAAAACTGATAAAAACGGCCTTTTTTTCGCATGGCACACTGTTGGCTAAGAAGGGATCCGATCTGAATCTTTTTCTTACGGGAGACTTGAAATGAGAAGAATCACGAAAATCCTGGTTCCGACCGATCTTTCGGAGCTTTCTCTGGCAGCGATCGACTATGCACGTTCTCTGGCAAACGTCTACGGGGCGAGGGTATTCCTGCTTCATGCTGTCGACGTCGTACCGGTGGTTTCCTTTCCGACAATCGATTTCACGCTCGAAACATCCTTGCAGGACGAGGCTGAGCGGGGAAAGGAAATCCTCGAGAATTTCGCTTCTCGCTTCCTGGGTGACGTTGACCATGTCACAGCCATAGTGCGGCGCGGTGTCGCGTACGAAGAGATCATGAGATTCGTGAAAGAAGAAGAGATTGACCTGATCGTCATGGCAACACATGGCCGAACGGGTTTACCGCACATTATTATGGGGAGTGTGGCGGAAAAGGTCGTCAGGCATTCTCCAGTTCCCGTTTTGACGATAAAACCTCTGAAGGTGCAGGAACAACCCAGGGAACGAGAGCATCCTGCCGAGCTTCACATGCAATGAAGTTTTTACAACGCACGATGAGCCATGAGCATTTTTTTCAGTAAGCAATGTGAATATGCGCTTCAGGCAGTTCTGTATCTTGCCTTAAAGCCCGCAGGAGAGATGACCTCCATAAGAGACCTCGCGGCGAGATTGGGTATTCCATATCATTTTGTTGCGAAGATCCTGCAGGATCTCACACACAAAGGTTTGTTGGCGTCGCAGAAGGGTCCGAATGGCGGGTTCGCCCTGGCGATGGAGCCGAAAGAAATAACGCTCCTTCATATTGTGGAAGCGATTGATGGTGTCGCATTCACCAACGGATGCGTGCTCGGATTTTCTGAGTGTTCCGGGAAGAACCCTTGTGCCGTCCACAACCAATGGGGTGAGTTGAGAGAGACCATTTATAGAATGCTTGTGAACAGGAATATGGGTGAGATGGCAAAAGATATGAAGAAACAGGAGTATACCTTAGCGGCAAGTTAAGCAGTTTTTTTTGGGAATAATTCGGATGAATTTATCTGATTCTTTGGCGGCGCAACAGACAAAATCACAAGGGAAGAGTGTAGACGTTCAATTGCAACCCGGATCGCTCAGTGCAGTTCACGAAACGACTTTTCCTGGTGGGGTGCGGTTCAAGAAGATCCCGCCGGAGCTTAGACGGAGGAGATTCTTCGCACTGCCTGCAGTGCCCTGGTACCGAAGGATCATTCGAAGGCTCGCCGAGGATTCACAATTCCTCCGCTCAGCGATTCAGTTCGCGTTTCTTCTGCTTTGCATCTGGATCGGAATTGAGTTTTACCTGTTCATGCGATGGGGTCAATCGGCCGGCGTTGAGCCGTATTTCGAGCGTCCGCCGGGAGTGGAAGGATTCCTTCCCATCAGCGCGCTCATGAGCACGAAGTACTGGATCGACACTGGCGTCGTCAACGAAATCCATCCCGCCTCCATCTTTGTTCTCATCGCTATCGTTGGTATGAGTCTCCTGCTCAAGAAATCGTTCTGCAGTTGGCTGTGTCCCATCGGAACGCTAAGCGAGTCACTCTGGATATTCGGCAAGAAACTGTTCCGCAGCAATCTCACCGTAACGAAGTGGCTGGACTACCCGCTTCGATCTCTCAAGTACCTCTTGCTCTTCTATTTTGTCTATTCGATCTGGCAGATGGATGTTTTTGCCCTCAATAATTTTATCTACAGTCCGTACAACAAGGTTGCGGACATCAAGATGTATCTGTTCTTTGCCAACATCTCGAGCTTTGCGCTCTGGACGATCATCATCCTGATGGTGCTTTCTGTTGTCATCAAGAATTTCTGGTGCCGGTACCTGTGCCCTTACGGAGCCCTCCTGGGATTTTTGAGCTTTCTCAGTCCATTGAAAATCACCCGCAACAAGAGCACCTGTATCGACTGTGAACTTTGCACGAAAGCTTGTCCGGCGAACATTCGAGTGCACAAAACCGGGCGTGTGTGGAGCGACGAGTGCATGAGCTGCCTGGAATGCGTCGCTGTCTGTCCCGTGAAAGACACGCTTGACATGAAACTGCCGAGGCATACAAAACCGCTTCCTGCCTGGGTGTTCGGCAGTCTCGTCGTCGGGACATTCATGGGAATCACGGGGCTCGCCATGTTGACGGGACACTGGCAGAACAAGATCTCACGTGAAGAATACCAGCGAAGATTCCAGCAGATCGACTCGCCCGTCTACCAGCACAATCGGGGAAGCGTGCCAAACGATGGCCCTCAAGATTGACGAATCAGAAAAAACTGAGCTCCGCGTGGCCGAATTCTACGACGGTCTTGCTCCTGATTACGATCTCATGACAGGGTTTGACAAGAGGTTCGTGCAGGAACGGCCATTCTTTCGGGTTCTCGTTGAGAAGTACAAAATTCGGACAGCACTGGACGCCGGGTGCGGCACCGGGCTTCACTCACTTCTGCTTGCCCGGCTTGGAGTGGACGTCACGGGGGTGGACATTTCCGAGGCGATGATCAAAAAGGTGGATGATCATGCAAAGCACCTTCAGCTCAAAGTGAAGGTGTTGAAAGAAAGTTTTCAGAACCTGTCTTCAACGCTGAAGGAGCGTTACGACCTGGTGCTTTCCATGGGCAATTCTCTCGCCCACATTCTCAGCGAAAAAGAAATGGAGGACGTCCTGCGTGGGTTCCGGCATCTTCTGAAATCAAAAGGACTTCTTTATCTTCAAATCCTGAATTATGAGAAGATCTTGCACATACGAGAACGCATCCAGAGCACAAAAGAAACTTCGGACAAAACCTTTGTTCGATCTTATGACTACGGCGAGAATGCATTGTCATTCAATGTCCTCACGCGCACAAAATCGGACGGAGCTTCGACAGAGTCCGTGAGAACAGTGAGGCTTCACCCCTGGGTACGTCCAGAGCTGTTGGACCTTTTGAAAAAGTCGGGTTTCGAAAATATCGCCGTCTATGGCGGCATTGATCTACAGGAATTCCAGCCATACCGGTCGAAGGACCTCGTTGTCCTTGCCCAAGTGCCTGAGGTACCATGAAGGCAAGGTCTCCTCACTCTCAGAAATGCAAATCCATGAAGGCTAATTTCGCAACTATGGGAAAAACCT
>JANOGR010000161.1:0-3234 GCA_031406095.1 Ignavibacteriales bacterium | reverse complement strand
GCGGGCAGGAATTGAACGTCCCCTACAAAAAACACCCCTCATCGCCTGTCCCCTGCGAAAGGTTCGTTATCTGTCATTGTCAGAACATTCAAGGCTGCCGTGACCACATGGGCTCGACGGAATGGCCATGAATATTTTGTTTGGCAACCCCGATTTCATGACCACATCATCCGAGATGAAGAAGACCTTGAACGCATCAGAGCATATATTCGCGAGAACCCGGCGAATTGGATGTCTGACAGGGAAAATCCTCGAAGCAGCAGAAAAAGAAAGCCTTGACATCAAACAACAAAGCCCGTCCGCTTGAACGCAGACGGGCTAACTGATTTTCCACAAAGCTCAAACCATCCACTCTCGTGCGAAGGCTTGAGCGTCGCGAGAGGGGCTAGGGGTGTGTTTCTTTGGTCTCAGCCACACCGGAACCAGAAAAAGAAAAGAGACACACCCCTCAGGAGGAAACAGGGAAGTATCCCCTCTCGCCGGCACTCAAGCCACCGCTGCAAGAGGGGACATTCTTAGATCACTTTCGCACTTCTTCAATTCAGGATATCCTGTAAACAACAAAGCCCGTCCGCTTGAGCGCAGACGGGCTTGAGCATGGCTTAATCTTCGAGTCCTTAGACTTGCTCTTTCTCTCTCGCCTCCGCAACCCTCCTGAAAATTGTCAGTGCAAACCCTACCACGAGTGTCACGGTCCCCATCCACACAAGGTTGATGTACGGCTTGATGCTTGCTTCGACCACGAGAGTCTCTGGTTTGGGCTTGGCATCCGGTTCTTTGTAACTGATTTCAATACTCGACTTCAACTTGTCTTCCCTGTCCGGAACCAGGCGGGCGATCTTGAATTCGTAGCTCTTCTTGTCTTGAGCGACATAAGTCGAGGGAACGTACTCGAACTCCCCTTTTTCGCCCTTCATTTTCAGAGTCAATTTTGACTTCTTCTTCCCTTCCGTTATTTCAAACCTGGCAACAATTGAGAAAGATCTGCTTTCGGACATTGCAGCTTTGTGTTCATTGCTGAACTCGTAGTCTACAAAACTCAGATTGAACCCGCCGACATCGACTTGTTGGCCTTTTTGCAGAGTCAGGGGTTTCTCAGACCCCGAACCCGCCTCCTCCAGCGAAAGCGGCGCCACGTAAAAATCCTTGTTGATAAAGTTGATCAGGTCGGGATGACGCATCAAACCCTTGGTAAACTCGCTGTAATACATGGTCGGCGACACAGTCCGACGCATCCCATCTTTCTCCACATCGATGGCGAACGCATACCGGTCTTCCACGGGATGGTAGCCCACATATGTCATCTGATACCCCATCGCTTCGACCGGCTTCCCTTTTTCCAGTGCCACGGTTTTCTTGTCGTCGTATCGCTCCGACGTGACAAAGCCGAGGCACATAATCGCAATGCCCACATGCGCAATCGACCCTCCGACAAACTTTGGGTTTCCCAGATATATCTCATAACCCACATGCATATTGGCGAAGAGCGAGAACGCGGAGCAGTAGACAAACACGAGAATCAGCAAGTCCTCAAAGCCTAGAAGCAGAACAACCCCCGTGGCACCGGCGGCCAGAAGCAGGGAAGGAGCCATTTTCTTGAAAATCGATTTGGCATTCGAGCTCTTCCACCACAACAGCTGGCCGATTCCTGAAAGGAATGTGATCGCAATGCCCAACGGGAGATTCGTCTTCACGTAGTATGCGATGTCCATCGCCGAAGCTTTTCCATTGACGATCGTAGTAATGATGGGGGAAGAGGTCCCAACAACGACAAAGATGGCTACAAAGGTAAGGGCAGAAGCGCCGAGAAAGAGCGCAAATTCTCGTGAGATGATTGAGTGCTGCACAGGGATTTTGGGCATCTCGCGCATGCGCTTGAAAAGAAGGCCGAAACCGATCCCGGCAAAAAGGACCATGAAAATCAGTAGGAGCCAGTACACCCACATGCCCGGGTCGACGAACGAATGCACCGAAGTCTCGCCAAGGATCCCGCTGCGCGTCAAAAAAGTGCTGTACATAACCATAATAAACGTCAGCAAGCTAAGCACAAAGTTTGTCCGCACAAACGCCCCGCTCTGGCGCTGGGTGAGCGACGTATGGATGGAAGCCACGCAAATAAGCCACGGAACGAGCGACGAGTTTTCGACCGGATCCCACCCCCAGAACCCTCCCCAGCCGAGCGTCTCGTACGCCCAGTAGCCGCCCAGAATAATTCCAGTACCGAGCACCATCGCGCCAAACACAGACCAGGGTGTGGCAACCCGAATCCACGATTGATAATCCCGTTTCATCAAAGCCCCGACAGCCAGCGCGTAGGGAACAGCCATCGCGGAAAAACCGATGAAAAGAATCTGTGGATGGATGACCATCCAGTAGTTTTGGAGAAGCGGGTTCAGACCTTTGCCTTCAACCGGAAAACGCGCCCAAATCCCCTTGACGGCATCCAGCACAACGTAATTCGTCACGCCGGCGGGAATTGGTCCATTCTGAACGAGGTCGTTCGGAAAACTGTCCCAGATGTAGGCGAACGGGTTCTTGAAAATCAGCATCGTCATCAGGAAACTCAGGATGAGCGAGTACACGGACATGACCTCTGGCTCGTAGTCATTTCGCGAGCAGTACTGAAGCAGGAACACTCCGATGATTGCCGTGTAAAGAGCCCAGAGCATAAAGCTGCCTTCCTGTCCCGCATAGAACGTGGAAATCAGAAGCGGCAGGGAAAGATCCGTGGAGCTGTAATTCCACACATATGTGTATTGGAACTGGTGTGTGAGGATCAAATAGAGCATTATCACACCTGCGGCCATCAGTGCAAGAACTGTTGCATGAAAACTGAAGCGTGCAAACATGATATCTTGCGCGTTCTTCTTCCGGTGCGCCCTATAATAGAAAAACGCTGCGGCCAGAGCCGAGAGAAAACCTATTTTTATGATTATTCCGCCAATCATGTGAGCAGACCGAGTTGATGAGTGAACCTTATCAAGGTGAACGAGACACCATAGGTAACCTTGACAAGGTTACCATGCCACACAGTAAGGGTTGAGTCCAAAAGATACATCAGAGAGACTTCTTTACAGATTCAGCGTCGCCTTCGTATTTTGAAGGACACTTCGTGAGAACGTCGGTGGCATGGAAATAGTCTTCTTTGTATGTCCCCTTGGCCACCACGCTCGTTGCCAGCTCAAAGTTGTTCGGCTTTGCTCCCTCCAACACCACTCTCTCAATGCGGTTATT
>JANOGR010000040.1:0-4303 GCA_031406095.1 Ignavibacteriales bacterium | reverse complement strand
CTCAAATCCCGTAACGGTCGGTTCGGAAACATATGCCTGCATGAGATGTGCAAAACGCGTTGAAGCAGCCTCTCGGCGACTGAACACCATCGGCAGGGGCCTCGGATCCTTGACCATTTGTTTGTAGAATCCTCCGATTCGCGGCGAGATGCATTGAAATACCTGAGTATTCTTTTCTCCAATTGCCTTTACTAGGAGGTAATGGTCGTCGTCTGTATAGACCCCACTCCAGGAGGAATCAGTAAACGCTGAGGAAATTTCCGTCAGCTGGTCGTAGCCTGGGATTCCAGGTGGGTGGCCAAAGCGGTCTATCGGTTCTGGAAACAGGTTCAGGCCTTCGAGTTTGAGGCTTCCAAAGCTGTGCAGTGGCCAGTCGATGATTCGTTTTTCCGGGGCGGCCACATCAAAAATATCGATGAAATAATCGCCAACTTGAATGACCGTACGTGTCAGCTTTGTACCGGCGTAGGCGGTTTCTGTCCCACCTG
Organism: Ignavibacteriales bacterium; assembly: GCA_031406095.1. Taxonomy (GTDB): domain Bacteria; phylum Bacteroidota; class Ignavibacteria; order UBA10030; family UBA10030; genus JANOGR01. The sequence continues at coordinate 3,815 of JANOGR010000040.1, read as the reverse complement.
ATGCCACTTGCAATCCGGGAAGGTCGCCGTAAAAGACCCCATATCCGTTCGTCCACGTTTGAGTCGTTTGGTTGATCACGATTGTATTGTGCGCAATCGTTTGGCGGAACCAAAGCTGCAGCATCGGGTCGAAATATGATTCATTGAGGGGGTCGACGATCCAATTGCGCCCATTGGCGTAGTACCCTATTTGCAAACGATCCGGATGGCCGTGTTCGCCTCCCATGATCCCGTAATCCAGAGAAAGATAGCGACGATCTTTCCCGGTTCCGTTTCGGAGGGCAGCGAAGCCGTTGCCTTCAAGGTTCGTACTCACTTCAGGAATAATGTCCGTCGTGCTCCGAGGAAGTTCCGGCTCAACATTGAACATCGTGATGGGAGCGTCAGCCTCCCCGAGCGCCGACGTTTCTCCGACAACTTGTTTTCCCCGCACGACGTTTGTGAGGCTCAGCAGGGCAAGATATTTCGGGTCTTTATACACTGCATATCCTATTTCGTAGTACGTTGCGTACTCCAGAATATTCCCTCCACCGCTGTCTTTATGACGCGGGAACTCATAATTCGGGAGGATCAAGTCAAACGGCACATCAAACATTTTCTTCATGGAGCGTCCGGCGATTTCGTGATGATACAGGTCGAGCCCGTTATGTCGCGCCATTTCTGCAAGATGAATCATTCCCCGCAGAGCAACATAGTGATAGCCCGACCATTCCGCCCAGAATCCACTCTCAGGCAATCCGGCGCCCAGCTGCCAGTAGAAGCCGAATTCACCCTTCAACGCAAAGTCGATCAACTCCTGGTCTCCATACAGAAATCCGACTGCGGCTGAGACGTTGTTGTACCAGAGCTGCCGATTGGATGCAGACTCCGGAAACTTTTGCGTAATCTTCGCAAGAGGATAAAAGAATTTTTCTTTCAACGTCGCATGATCCTGGGGCGAAAAGCCTTTGTATTCGTACAATAAGTCATACCCGTAAGCCATATCCACGCCCCAGAAGGATTCGGAGAGTGTTCCGAAGAACACGTGGGCAGGACCCAGGATTGTGTTGGTCGTCGGATAGGTAAGATACAAATCTGCAAACTGCATGAGAATTTCGCGGCCTGCATCAGCGTATCGAGCGTCATCATACAAATTGTAAAGGATTCCCATCCACACCAGACGCGACGCGAGCAAGCGGTTATACCATCCAGCCCATGAAGCATCATACTTGCCTCCACTGTAACTTTCAGCGCTATCTTTTGGACAGCGATGCTGATACGGTCTGCTGTCCTCATAGAGTAATTCCACATCGTGCTTTGGACAGGAGTACATCTTATACTGATATGTCTGCTTTACTGGAGAGACGAAAATTGGGCGCTTCTGGATAAAGCGATCGACATCGCGCTTGTGCGCCTCCACGATGTTGCGATACCAGGCATAGTTTCTTACCAGCGTTTTCGCCTTCAGGATTTCGGCGCCGTCGGCAATCAAGCGCGGGTGCGAAAGCTGTGCATTTGCCGTCGTGAGCAGCAAAAAAGGGATGAAAAGGAAACGTTGCAAGCGGGTATTCATCGTAGCTCCTTCGTCAGAATCACAAATGTTATTCCGACGCAATAATGGCGGTTATGGAAATCTGAAGCGTTGGGTTGAGATGGTTATCTGTCGTAAAAAAGTAAAGGAAAAGAATCGGAAAGATGACCGCTTCGGCTGCGAGTGCAATTCCAAACCGATCGGGGGTCCCGGACAGAATCATTTATGCAAACTCGGTGGCAAGTTTCAGGATTTTTTCCTGCGTGGCCTCTTCGCCGGCGAGGATTCCGGTGATACGTCCGTCGCACATGACGGCGATGCGGTCGCATATGCCAAGCAGTTCCGGCAAGTCCGAGGAGATCACCATGACGCCCACTCCGTCAAGGGCGAGTTGGTTGATGAGGTTGTAGATCTCGAACTTTACTCCGACGTCGATCCCGACCGTGGGCTCGTCAAAAATCAGGAACTTCGATTTTGTAAACAGCCAGCGTGCCAGAATGACCTTCTGCCGGTTGCCTCCGCTCAAGGTTTCAACGACCGTTTCTGTCGACGGAGCTTTGATATGAAGCTTGTTCATGAATTCTTGCGCTACAGTCTTTTCCCTTAAGCGGTTGACGAAAAATCCTTGTGTCAGTTCATGAAGGCTTGCAAGAGAAATATTTTCCCTCAGGGTCATTTGAAGAATTAAACCCTGAAGATTACGGTCTTCCGTGAGGAGTCCGATACCCGCCTCAATTGCTTCCTTGGGAGAACGCGGTCGAATTTCTTTTCCTCCGAGGAACATTTTTCCTTCCTGGAGAGTCTCGGCCCCGAAGATCGCCCGTGCTAGCTCTGTTCGCCCCGCACCGACGAGTCCCGCCACCCCGAGAATCTCTCCGTGATACAACGTCAGGCTGACCTCTTTGAGCTTGGAGGACGTGAGATTCTCGACTCTCAAGATTTCATTTTCGCGCTTACGCCGGACTTGAGGGTATTCGTCTTCGAGCGGACGTCCGACCATCAACTGAATCAACTTTGTTCGGTCCGTTTCGTGTACAAAGCAGCTTCCGACAACGGATCCATCGCGCAGGACAGTTATGCGGTCGGCGATTTCAAAAATTTCATCAAGTCTGTGCGAAATATATATGATGCCCACCCCATCCGATTTCAACTTGCGGAGAACGCTGAAGAGGTTCCGGATTTCCTGTCCCGTGAGAGACGCCGTAGGTTCATCAAGGGCAAGGATGCGAACTTTTTTTGAAAGAGCTTTGGCGATTTCGACGATTTGGCGCTGAGCGACACTCAGGGACTTGACGGGGGAAGACGGTGCGATGGCGTCACCAAGCTGTTGGAGCACCGACCGGGCCATTTCATGCATTTGGGAAAAATCGACGAAGCCTTGCCGAAGCGGCTCGTTTCCAAGAAAGATATTCTCCGCCACGGTGAGCTCAGGAACAAGCTTGAAATCCTGGTAAATCATGCCGATGCCGCTTTGCTGCGATGCTGTCGGAGAATCCATCTCGATCGATTCGCCGTTTAAAAGCACAGCGCCCCCGTTCTTTTGGATGGAGCCGCCAAGGATTTTCATGAGCGTCGATTTTCCGGCACCGTTTTCACCGGCAAGAGCATGAACTTCGCCCGGCAGCAGAGCAAAGTTTACACGGTCCAGAGCAAGAACGCCGGGATACCGCTTGGTAATATTTTGCATCTCGAGAAGAGACATAAGGTCAAAAAGGATTCTGGCAGCAGGGGCAGGGTGATCTCGCCCCTATGGAATTATTTTTTCATCAAGCATCCCGGTCTCTAAAAGCAGAACCTTGCGAGTGAGATTCATTTGATGTCCCGTTTGAATTGATCGAGTAAACCGCGTATTTCAGAAAATCCTTTGATGGACACTCTATACGAGATGTAACAAAAGCCCAGGAACCCGACTGTGAGGGCAAACATCCAAACGAGTTTCCAGAATTCCATCATTGTGGTTTTCCTCTCAACGGCCAGGTTGACTGCTGATGGATCTTGACGAAACGAGTGAACCGAGGCCCATTCCCACGAATCCAAGGACGAAGCTCAAGAGCCCGCGAATGTTCGGAGGAAGAAGTTGTGATACGAATCCTTGGGAAGAAGAGCCATGGCCTTGCAGGATCATGTCCTCGATGACAAACGCCAAGGGAAGCAGCGATCCCAGCGCAAAGGCCGCGTAGGCGCCTGTCGTGGTTGCCCGCTTCCAGTAGAGGCCTGCGACAAGTACGGCAAAGCCTCCGGCATAATAGACTGTTGTCACGTCCAAAAGATACCGAAAGGCTGTCTCTTTCAAGTTGTACCAGAT
>JANOGR010000005.1:0-4569 GCA_031406095.1 Ignavibacteriales bacterium | reverse complement strand
AACTTCGCGATCGGGGGGCCCGGAGGACTGTCGCCAAAGTATTTCTTGGTCTTCTCGAAGGCGGTATTCGGGTCGATGTCGCCCGCGATCACGACGGTCGCATTATTCGGTCCGTAATATGTCTTGAACCATTCTTTCACGTCGTCGAGCGATGCCCTGTTCAAGTCTTCCATCGAACCGATAACGCTCCACGAGTAGGGATGGCCGTACGGGTACGTCGCTTTCACCGTGAGTTCTTCTTGGATGGCATACGGCTCGTTTTCACCCTGCCGTTTTTCATTCTGCACAACTCCCCGCTGCTCGTCGAGCCTCGGAAGGTCGATGACTCCAAGAAGGTGTCCCATGCGGTCGGATTCGAGCCAAAGAACCATGTCGAGCGCGGAGGTTGGGACATTCTGGAAATAGTTTGTCCGGTCCTCATTCGTCGTTCCGTTGAGGTCGGTCGCACCGACGCGTTCAAGGGCCTGGAAATAGTCCTGATTGAAATTTTCGCTCCCGTTGAACATCAGATGTTCAAACAGGTGGGCAAAACCGCTCTTACAGGTTTTCTCGTTCTTCGAGCCGACGTGATACCAAAGATTCACGGCAACGATCGGCGCCTTGTGGTCCTCGTGCACGAGCAGAGTCAGCCCGTTATCAAGCACGAATTTTTTGTACGGTATGTCGATGTCGATGGGTTTGCTCTTAGCCATTTGCTTCTGACCCATCAGCAGCAAAGGAATTGCTATGACGACCATAGCAAGGAGCATGGTTCTTGAGTGCATTATTGGAAACCTCCATGATGTGTTGGGAAATCTGTTTGAAATCAGGAAAGAGAACATCCATTAGACGTAAAAAACGGTTTTTTGGTTGCACCTGGCCATTCATTTCATGAGTTTGGCCCGGAGAGCAGGGCTTTGTCTTGCCGATCTTCATGCACCTTGTAACCTTGTCAAGGTTAATAGGTCGAACAGGGGTAACCTTGACAAGGTTACCCTGGATATCCTTTTTCGCCATGAGTGCCTGATTTTTTCAAGGTTCATTTGTTGTGTTTGATCACCACCCCGTCTTTCATCACGAATGAGACCTTCTTGAGCGCGTGGATGTCCTGCAGAGGATTCTCGGGCGTCGCAATAATGTCGGCGGCGAGTCCCACCTTGATATTGCCGCGGCGATTTTCGATTTGCATTAACTCGGCGGGGTTGGTCGTCCAGCATTTCAAGATCTCTGCAGGCGGAATACCAGCGGCGAGCCAGACATCGAGGTAATCCATCGCCAGTTCTCCGCGGTTCTTACCCGAAAGAACTTCGATGACGACGTCAGAGCCGAAGGCTATTTTCACGCCGATTTTATAGGCGCGGCGCAACCGGTCGATGATCCGCTCCGCCTGCGCTTTCTGATCACGAGTGGAATTGGGGCTCATCGTCTTCAAATGCGTCTCCGGAAAATCGGTTCCAACCAGAAACGTTCCCTTTTCCTTCATGAGCTTTAACAGTTCGTCCGAAAGCTCAAAGCCGTGCTCGATCGATTCGGCTCCCGCGAGGATCGCATTCCTCGCCGCCTCTTTGCCGCCAGCATGAACAGCGACCGTGTAACCTGCGTTATGCGCTTCCTTTACCGCCGCCTGGATCTCTTCCAGGGAATAATAGTACCGGCTGTTGTCCGCTACAAGTTTGATCGTGTTTGCTCCGTAAAAGATGTTCTGCCGCACGGCCTTGCGCACTTCATCGGGTGAATCCGCATCGATGTACTCATACTGCCAGAGCAGACTCTGCTCCGGCGAGACGTTGCGCGACTGCCCTCCGAACGGCGCGATGATCTTTCCGACGGTCAGCATCGTTGGTCCGACGATCCACCCACGTTCGATGGCGCGGCGCAAATCGACGTCGCCGTAGTTGGCAGAGTTGCCGATGTCTTTGATCGTCGTAAACCCTGCCTCGAGCACTGCCCGCGCATTCCTCGCCCCCAACAAGGTGCGAAGGCCGGAGCTTTCCTTGACATAGACCGCTTCCAATCCGCTCCTCGATTCGTACCCCGTAAGGAGAAGGTGTGTGTGCGCATCCATGAGTCCTGGAAGGACCCATGCGTTCGACAAGTCAATGACCTGCGCCCCACTCGGCACTTCAATCTTGCTGCCAATCTCTGCAATGTCCGTTCCTTTTATCAGGATTGTCTGGTTCCTGGATACGGTTCCCGTCGCAGGATCGACAAGGTTGCCTGCGCGGAGGACGATGGTTTGAGCATGAGATTCGAGAACGAATACAGCCAATAAGGCGACAAAACATGCTTGAGAGCTTCTCATACGGCCTCCTTTTGATAAACGATGCTCAAAGTAGACAAGGAACGCTTGAAACGCAAGACTTCGCGTCTTCTCCTCCCCTACAGTTTCCAAATTGCAATCCGTTCCTAAATCGTTTAGATCAACGAGGTGTCAGGAGCCCGCCCGAACGACTGATCGTTCAGTCGGGCGGGTTTCCTCCTGACCGCGCAAAAAAGGCGAGGCTGGAATCCTGTTGCAATACAGGGCGAAATCGTTTAGATTTTCCGTTCCTCACGTGGATCAACAATCGAGTCATAGCCTGTCTTCGATCCGCACGTACCTTGGATTGAATCGCAACATCGGCATACTGGCGGTCAGCACGTTCCTCCTGGGATTGGGCGAAGAACTATGGCAGGCATATCTGCCGAAATATCTTGTGGAGCTCGGTGCAAGCAGTCTCGTCGTCGGACTGTTCGCGTCCTTGCGCGATTTGCTCGACGGAGTGTACCAGTACCCTGGGGGATGGGTCAACGACCGGTTTGGCAGGAAGAAAACGCTGATGCTATTTACAGGAATCGCCATGTCTGGTTACGCCGTGTTCGCGTTTTCGAGTCACTGGTCTTTTCTCTTTGCGGGGCTTGTGCTCGTCATGGGCTGGAAATCCGGCGCCTTCCCCGCCACGTTTGCCGTCATCGGCGATGCATTGCCGAAAGGCCAGCGCTCCGTTGCTTTCAGCGTCCAGTCTATTCTTGTGCGTGTCCCTCGTGTTGTCGGGGCACCGATAGGCGGGCTGCTCATCGCCGGGCTGGGGATGTTGGCCGGAATGCACATAGCATTTGCCATCACAATTGGCCTCGCAACACTCGTGCTGATCACGCAGTATCGCTTTTACGAGGAACAACGTTCGGCGGCATCCGGGTTTTCCCACACACCCTTGAAACATGTGTTTCGAAGCATGCCAGTCCCTCTCAAGAGACTTTTGGTTGCGGAGTGTTTCGTTCGGGTCGGCGAAGGTCTCTCATTGGCATTTATCATTTTATATGTCACGGAAGTGCTGCAATTCTCTGTCTCTGCGTATGGCGCTTTGTACGCCCTCCAGCAATCTGTCGCGATCGCATTCTACATCCCCTCGGGCAAACTCGCCGATCTGACCGGCCGTAAACCGCTTGTTGCGCTTACGTTTCTCTTTTTTGCTCTCTTCCCGTTGGCCGTCAAGCTTTCCGGATCCTTCGTGGCGCTTGTGTTCGCCTTTCTTGTGGGCGGCTTGAAGGAGTTCGGCGAGCCTGCCCGCAAGTCTCTCATCGTGGACTTGTCTGACCCCAGTCAGGTGGGCAGGACAGTCGGCATGTATTACATGATTCGTAACCTTCTGGTTGTACCGGCAGGAACTGTCGGCGGATTGCTGTGGCAAATCTCTCCCGAACTCACGATGTATATTTCATCGGCAGTCGGAATCATAGGCCTTCTTGTGTTTCTTGCGACGGGAAAGTCTCATGACCACTAGTCAAACGACTCTCGTTCGCGCCATCGGTCGTTGGAGCCTCACTGCCCTGGTGATTAACTCCATCATAGGAAGCGGCGTGTTTGGCCTCCCCTCAGCCATCGCGCAGCATGTGGGGAGCGCAAGCCCCTACGCTGTACTTATTGCTGGCATCGGAATGGGCGCCATGATGGCCTGTTTCGCCGAGGTTGCATCACAGTTCAGGGATGCGGGCGGACCCTACCTGTATGCCCGTGTGGCATTCGGAAGACTCATCGGGCTTCAGATGGGCTGGATGGCATGGCTTGTGCGCCTGACGGCCGCCGCCGCCAATGCAAACCTGTTCGTCGATTATCTGGCTGAATTTTTTCCTGCCGTCTCAGGTTCATTATTGCGACTGTCGGTGCTTGCGTTGGTCATCGGGTCTCTGGCGGCTGTGAATTATCGAGGGGTGAAGGCAGGGGCGGATGCGAGCTCGTTCTTCACCGTAGCCAAACTTCTGCCGCTCACTGCATTCATTTGTATCGGAATTCTCGTCGGGGGATCAACGCCGCATCCTGTGACAAGTCTTCCTTCAGGAGATTGGCCAAAGGCGCTTCTGCTTCTCGCGTTTGCCTACGGCGGCTTTGACTCAGCGCTTATCCCGCTTGGGGAGGCGAAGAATCCCCGGCGCGATGCACCGTTTGCTTTGCTGACTGCGCTCGCAGTCGTAACAATCGTCTACACATTGATCCAGTTCGTGGTCATCGAGGCGCTACCCGATGCAGGCGCAACCAAACGTCCGCTTGCCGACGCGGCCAGGGTGTTCATGGGAAGCGCGGGGGCCGCCATGATTTCAGTCGGCGCGCTG
>JANOGR010000376.1:0-9090 GCA_031406095.1 Ignavibacteriales bacterium | reverse complement strand
CTGGATGAATGGACCAACCATATACGGCTCCACACGTTTGTCCACGAGAACGTCAGGCGGCTTATGGAGGCTTTCCGGCATGATGCTCATCCGATGGGCATCTTTGTGAGCACTCTTGCAGCGATGTCGACATTCTATCCGGAGGCAAAGAAGGTGCTTGATCCGGAAGTCCGTCGGAAGCAAGTGTGGCGTCTGATTGGGAAAGTCCCGACGATCGCCGCTTGGGCGTATCGGCACAGCATCGGTCTGCCGTATGTGTATCCGGACAACGACCTCTCATACACGGAAAACTTTCTCGCCATGATGTACAAAGTGGCCGAGTTGAAGTACAAACCCGATCCCGTGCTTGCGAAGGCCCTGGACGTGTTGTTTATCCTCCATGCGGACCACGAGCAGAACTGCAGCGCCAACGCGATGCGCTCGGTCGGCAGTTCACAGGTGGACCCGTATTGCGCTGCGGCTGGTGCGGCGGCGGCGTTGTATGGCCCGTTGCACGGCGGCGCGAACGAGGCAGTACTTCGCATGCTCGATGAAATCGGGTCGAAAGACAAAGTACCGGCATTTATCAAGGAGGTCAAAGACGGAAAAGGGAAGCTCATGGGATTCGGGCATCGGATTTACAAGAACTACGACCCGCGTGCCAAGATCATCAAGCTGATGGCGGACAATGTTTTCGAGGTCACCGGGAAAAACCCGAAACTCGAAATAGCCCTCGAGCTGGAACGCATTGCCCTCCAGGACGAATACTTCGTCAAGAGGAAACTGTATCCGAACGTCGACTTTTATTCAGGGCTCATTTACCAGGCCATGAAGTTTCCCGTCGACATGTTCCCCGTGCTGTTTGCCATACCGAGGATGTCCGGCTGGCTTGCGCAATGGGAAGAAATGCTGATGGATCCTGAGCAGAAGATTGCCAGGCCGCGGCAGGTTTACCTGGGATACGACAAACGCGATCTGAACTAGGAGGCCATGAGACTCCCGGAGTCTCGAAGACTCCGGGAGTCTTTCACGCATGACGATTCCGACTGAAAAAGACCCCATCAATCTTTTTTTGCTTTGGCTCGAAGACGCAAGAAAAGCAAAGATAGAAGAGCCGACAGCCATGGGACTTGCCACAACAGACACCGAGGGCAGGCCGTCGCTCCGGATGGTTCTCCTGAAGGATGTCGGACCACGCGGATTCGTTTTCTATACGAACGAAGAAAGCAACAAAGGCATCGAGCTGCGGAAAAACAAAAACGCAGCGCTGTGTTTTTACTGGATGCAGATTGACCGGCAGGTTCGTGTATGGGGACATGTCGAGCCCGTGAGCGAAGAGGAAGCCGATGCTTATTTCGCGTCGAGGCCTCGACTCGCACAGATTGGAGCGTGGGCCTCTCAGCAGTCACGCCCGATGAAGGGTCGCTTTGACCTGGAAAAAAAAGTTGCGGCGTTCACGGTAAAATTCGGAGTGAAGAAAATACCCAGGCCGCCCTACTGGGTTGGCTTCAGAGTCATTCCTGAACGGATCGAATTCTGGCTGGAAAAACCGTTCCGACTGCACGAGAGGGTATTATTCGTGAAGGAAAAAAGCGGCTGGAAAACGAGCCGGCTTTTTCCCTAGGGACAGCGGATATTGCCGACGGTCAAAGGGTTTTTCCCAATTGTTGAAAAACTGAACGTTCAGATTCTTAGCAGTGAGAAATAACGTGAATCTGAGTCCAAAAGAACTACGTTTTTCAGCCAAAAAAGGGCATCGAAATGGCATAGGGATTGCCGTGTGAATGACTGCTCAACACTGTTATAACATGAAAAAACTCCTTTTTTTTCTGTCGATTTTTCTCTTTCCGCAGCTTGTATACTCGCAACTGATTCAAGCGCGCTTTGTTTCATCCGCCTACGGATGGAAGCAACAAGACACGGTGGGGCAGTCCTCCAACCATCTGTTCGGATATCAAACCGTTCAGCTCAACGCCGCAACGGAAGGTTTTTCTTTCCATACCTACTGGCAAGGCTACAACGATTTCGCAGGCGAGTTGAAGAACAAGGGGCAGTACAGACTCTACAACTTGTACGTGCGGGCAACCAACCTGTTTGACCTCGTCGACATCAATGTTGGCCGTCAACCGGTTTTTGCGGGCGTTGGCATGGGAACGATCGACGGGGCAATGGCGGCTGTGAAACTCTTCGATTCACAACTCAAGGTCGCCGGCTACTATGGAAGCCTTCCGCCTCCTCTCCAGAAGGCCGAAATGATCGCCAACGCCAAAAACAATTTCATGACGGGCGCACAGGTCACGGCGATGCCCGTGGACTACGCTCGGTTTTCGCTGAGCTACATGAAGCGGTCGATTCAGTCCGAAGTCTACACGGCCACGCGACGCGATACTCTGTTCAACCCCTATCTCGTTGAAATCCGCCCGAGCGCACGCGAAGAGAAATACCTGAGTGGAGATTTTAACGCAGACTACGAAGACCTCGTGTCGTTGTACGGGCGAATCGACTATGATCTGCTGCTGGAGAAACGATCACGTTTTCAGCTGTTCACCCGTGTCAAACCTCTGGAGAACGTGGGCGTTACTGCGGAATACCTGCAGCGTGACCCGCGGATTTCCTACAACTCGATTTTTACGGCATTCACTTACAACACCCTGAAAGAATACGAGCTCGGTTTTGAGTTTTCCATGCCCGAAGACCGGATGTTCTTTGTCCGATTCGGAAATCTGTCGTACAACGATGAAAACGTGAGAACCATAACGGTGGGTGCGAACGGGCAAAACATGGGTGCCAGCGTTTCCACGAGCGCCGGGTATCCAGGTGAGATCACTTCCGGCTCGTTCAACCTCGGCTATCCGATTTTTGAAAACACGTTCACGCCGACTCTTCTCGTCAGCTATGCTCGGTACAAACTGAGCGAAGACGCTCCGCTGGAAGGGGCCTTGAGCGCAGGCTTGGGCGCCGTCTATCGGCCGATGCCTGAGCTGTCACTCGACGCGCAATTCCAGTGGATCCAAAACAAGATTTACAAGAGCGATACACGTTTGTTCCTTCGTGTGAGCTACCTGTTTCTTGAAAGACTGGACCTCTTCTAGAGAATCGACGAGATATGAAAAGCACGATCGAACAGAACCTCCGGAAACAAGGTTACCTGATTTTCAGCGTCCTCCTCGCCATTGGTGCGATGCTCGCGATGCCGACCGCCAGCCTGGAAGGCATGGACCAGCCTCAGACCGGTAAGATCAAGTTCAATCACAAATTCCATGTCAAAGAATCGGGCATTTCCTGCACCGATTGCCACTCCGCAGCGCAGACGAGTAAGCTGGCTTCCGATAACCTGTCGGCGAAGCATGGGAATTGCCAGTCATGCCACGAGGAGCAGGTCGAAAAGAACTGCAACTACTGTCACACCGGGGAAGATGCCTTGTCCTATGTCCCTGAGAAACAAGAGAGAGAACTCCGCTTTCCACACGAAACACATGTCGTCGGACAGAAGCTCGAATGCCAAACATGCCATGCCGGCGTGGAAACCTCTGAGCAGTTGGAAACTTTGCGCATCCCGGAAATGGCGACATGCAACACGTGTCACAATGACGTAAAAGCAACGAATGCGTGCGAGACGTGCCACACGAATTTTGCTTCTTTGAGGCCCAAAGACCACAACAAGACGGATTTCATCCGGGAGCACAAGAGAATAGCACGCATCAGCAACGCAACATGCATGAGCTGCCATACCCAGGAAACATGCGCGGATTGCCACAACGGTGCAAGCTTGACCAAAACGTCAAAATCCGGCAGGGATTTGGTTTCGCCACGCTCTCCACGATTGACGGCGATCGACCGCGGACAGGGAATGACGCTTGCCAAAGTTCACGACCTGAACTTCCGGTTCACGCACGGATTGGCCGCCCAGCAGAAGAAGCAGGATTGCCAGTCCTGCCATCAGGAAAAGACTTTTTGTTCAACCTGCCATACGGCCGGCGGAAACGTGAACCAGGCGAGCTTTAAACCGGCTTCACACTCAAATAAGGCAGGCCTTTTTGTGACAACGGGTGTTGGAAGCGGCGGAGGAAGTCATGCGCTTATGGCGCGACGCGATGTCGAGAGCTGTGCTTCCTGCCATGATGTTCAGGGCGCCGACCCCACGTGCCTCACCTGCCACACCGACATCGACGGCATCAGGGGCACGGACCCCCGGACGCACGTGCGTGGGTTCATGGAAAGTGCGAACGGAGAATGGCATTATGACCCGGGTTCCAGCTGCTTCATGTGTCACACGGATGCGAACGCCCGTCCGGTGGGCATCAAAGGACAAAAATTCTGCGGCTATTGCCACAAGTGATGCCATGAACACAAAGAACTTTTTCTCTGTCATGTCGGTGGCCGCTTTCTTCGGCCTCGTCGTGTTCCTCTCCTCGTGCAGTGAGCTGAAGAGCGATTTGCCGGGGCAGACGACCGCGTCGCAAATCCACCCGGACGGCTGGGCGACAGCCGGAGTGTCATTCCATGGAACTCAAATCCGGTCGAATAATTGGGATATGAGGGGATGCAGGTCATGCCACGGGAATTCGTACGCCGGCGGAACGGCCGGAGTTTCATGCAACACATGTCATCAGGGGTTTAGCGGGCCGGAAGGCTGCGCCGTGTGCCACGGCACTGCGGGCGTGAATGCTGCACCGCCGCGTGACCTGTCAACAAACACGCTGAAAACTGCACGGGGTGTTGGAGCTCACCAGATTCACTTTCTCGGGAGTACGATTGCAGCAAACACGCTTTGTTCAGAATGCCATGTTGTCCCCGGTGATGTGTATAAGGATGCTGCGCACCTGGACGGAAATCCGGGAGCTGAAGTTCAATTTCTGAACCCGTTGACGAGATTGGCGACGAGTGGAGTCACCCCGTCACCGACGTACAACAGTGCAACAATGACATGTTCAGGCACGTACTGTCACGGCACGTTCAAGAATGGGAACCAGACATTTGCACCGGTCTGGAATGATGCGAGCGGAGCTCAAATGGCATGCGGGACGTGTCACGGGGACGTCACGCAATCCACGCTCGCGCTCAAGGCCTTACCGGGCGGAACGCATCCGGTGAACACAGCATGTTCGACCTGTCACGGCGGCGTTGTCGACGCAAGCCTCAAGATTATCAACCCGTCAAAACACGTCGACGGGAAGCTCAACCTGAGCGGTAACGATATTAGCTTCTAGCGATAGAAGCACAACGCAACAAAAACCTCATTGCGCAAAGGAGGAAAGCAACATGACAACAAAAGCAATAACAACGGTTATCTTCTTGGCAGCTCTCGTGGCCGTGATGGCTCTCGTGGGCTGCAAAGAAGGTCCGGCAGGTCCTGTCGGAAAAGACGGGCAGGATCTCTTCGGCGGATCCCTCGAGGGGTTCGCAGCAGGCATCAAGTGCGGAACGTGTCATATTCCGGAAACTGACACGACGTATTTCGTGCTTGCCCGCGCCTATCAATGGGCGCAGTCGAAACATGCAGTGGGCGGCGACCTGGAAAGAAACGGAGGCAACTGTGCGGGATGCCACACGACCGAAGGATTCATGGAGCGAATGAAAAATCTCGTGGCAGGGTCAACGTCCCAGGTAGTGACCGACAAGTGGCAGCCAAGTCCACCGGGATGCTTTGCGTGCCATTCTCCGCACCAGAAAGCAGATTTCTCATTGAGGAATGCTACTCCGGTCACGATCGCTTCCTTTATCACGGGAGTTCCCGATGCCGTGTTTGATTATGGCAAAGGAAATCTTTGTGTAAAGTGCCATCAGACAAGAACCACATCGCAGATGTCTCCGAAACCGGATCCGACGAAGACGGCAGCCACGGATACGATTTCGATCACGTCGAGCCGCTGGTATCCACACTATGGAGTCCAGGGGCAGATGTTTGTGGGAACGGGTGGGTTCCAGTTCCAGGGAGCTACGTTTACAGGCAACTCTGCCCATTCGAACTCTGCAACGATCAAAGCAAGCGGTTGCGTGACGTGCCACATGGCGGAGCAAGTTTCCGGTTCTGTCTCAGGAGTGCCGTCGAACATGGGAACCGGCAAAGGCGGTGGCCACACGATGAACATAAAGTACCGTTGGCCGGATGAATCTGCGCCTCAAAGCCAGGTTCTCACAAGCTGCAAAAACGCTGCATGCCACGGATCCTCATTCAGCTCGTTCGATTACAGAGGTGTGACGACATCGCCTCTGAACCTCGGAACAACGACTGCAGTAAAGCGCTACCTGGACACACTCCAGACGATGATGCTTGATACCGCCGTCGTGAACAAGTTCAACGCCGGCGCGAAAAAGGTATGGATCGTGATCTCGGCCACCGATTCATCCGTAACAGTCAACGCCAGCACCGGAAGTCCGTTGAGAATCCGGCCGGCAGCGCGATCAGGAGCGTTGTTCAATTTCTTGTTCGCCAAACACGACCGAAGCTACGGCGGCCACAACACGAAGTATACAGTAGAGCTGCTGCGAGCGTCTATCGCAGAGCTGCGTAAACCGTAGCAAGCTTAACCGGGCGGCGGACCTCAAGTCTTCGGTCCCGGTTTTTGCGAAGTTATTCAGAATTACCATGAGGGAGGCGATGCGAATCGCCTCCTTTTTTTTTCACGCGAGCGATTCCTATTCCTGACAAGCACCTCGACTTTTTCCAATTATTGAGATTACATATGAATATGGAGTCGAAAAACCCACACCGCGTGCCACTTTTTGGCCCAATTCCGGCTTCTTCCGTGACCCCTTCGCAAAACCCAATGGCATGGAGGTTGCTCTGAGAGGCGCAGAATAATCACAATAGAATGCGTTTCACATAATTGAAGGAAGAATAATGATTGGATCCCTGGTTGTTTGGCTCGGCCTCGCGGCTGCAGCCGGTTCGGCTGTCTGGTATTTCCAGGCGGCGGGCGGCAAAGATGCTTCAATAGGTTTTGGCCGGAAGGCATTTCTGGTCTCTGCTCTCAGTGTCGTCCTTGCTTCGGTATTGCTCATGTTTCTTATCCTACGACATCAGTTTGAATACTCGTATGTGTGGAATTACAGTTCCCGCGACCTGCCGCTGTATTTACTCATCACTACGTTCTGTGCAGGGCAAGAGGGAAGCTTTCTTCTGTGGGCGTTGTTTGGAGCCCTGATCGGCCTGTCCTTACAGTCATTCAGCCGCCGGCGCGGATTTGAGTCGGAAGTCATGAGTCTTTACGCCATGCTCCAAATGTTTCTTTTGATTCTGGTGGCCGTGAAATCGCCTTTCGAGTACGTGTGGAAAGCGAACCCGGAGCAATTTGGCGCCGGTGTCATACCCGTTGACGGAAAAGGTCTTAACCCGCTCCTGCAAAACATGTGGATGGCCATTCATCCCCCCGTTTTGTTTATCGGATTTGCGGCCGCGGCGGTTCCGTTTGTCCTAGCAGTCGCGGCGCTCTGGAAACGATGGTACTCGCAATGGATCGCGATGGCGCTTCCGTGGGTTCTGTTCAGCGCACTCTCTCTCGGAGCCGGAATCATGCTCGGAGGATACTGGGCTTACGGTGTGCTTGGATGGGGCGGATGGTGGGGCTGGGACCCGGTCGAGAATTCGTCGCTCGTGCCCTGGATTGTCTGCGTCATTCTCCTGCACACACTCGTCGTCCAGAAAAAGACGGGCAAGTTTACCCGCACGAATTTCGCGTTGGCAATCCTGTCGTTCACGCTCGTTATTTACAGCACGTTTCTTACGCGGAGCGGTATCCTCGGAGAATCTTCGGTCCATTCGTTTGTCGACCCGGGTGCGTTCGCCTACACGCTCCTTGTCGTCTGGCTGTTTTCCGTCGCTCTCATCGGTGGACGGATGCTGCAGCAAAGATGGAAGGAATTGTCTCCCGCCAAACAGGACGACCGATTGTATAACCGTGAATCCTTCATCGGGCTGGCCGCACTTGTAATGGGTTTGAGCGCGGTCGTGATTTTCTTCGGGACAAGCCTGCCGATTGTTTCCCGGACAACTGTTGAACCTTCATTCTATAACAACACCAACCTGCCGTTGGCCATCGCTATGGGTCTCCTTCTTGGAATAAGCCTCCTTTTAAGGTGGGGCGAAGGCACGCGGCAGGATTTTTTCCGTAAACTCTGGTTCCCGCTTGCTGGGTCAGTAACGGGCGAAGTGGTTCTGTGGTATTTCGGACTCCGTGACGCATCTATGATCGCATTCACCTTTACTTCCCTGTTTGTGCTCTTTGTGAATCTCGTCAGAGGCGTGAAGGTGGTGAGAGAGCGTCCGCGGTTCGTGGGCGGGGCACTGGCCCACATCGGTTTGGCGTTGCTGTTCCTTGGAATCGCCGGATCCGGCTACTACGGCCAGAAGGAAACTGTATCGCTTTCCAAAGAAGAGACGAAAGAAGTCATGGGATACAAGCTCACGTATGTCGGTTCGCAGCCGGTGGAGCAAGGCAAAACAAAATACGTCGTGAGAGCAGAGCGCAACGGCGAAACCGTGACGCTCGAGCCGGTGATGTTCCAGAATAGTTACAACAACAGCACGATGCGGAACCCGGATTATATCAGCTTTCTTACGAAAGACCTGTATCTGGAACCTGTGTCGGTCGAACAGGCCGGACCCGAACCAGCATACGAGTTTGTCACACTGGCGAAGGGAGTCCAGACAAAGATTGGCGACCTTGAAGTCCGGTTCGTCCGGTTCGATATGAGCGCCCATGGCACGGACCAGATGACGGCGGGCGGTATGGCCGTCGGGGCTGTCCTCGAAGTGAAGCGCAAATCGTCAGTGGAGCAGGTGATTCCGATGGCAACCTACGGCGACGCAAAACAGGCTCAGGGAAAAACGGCCATGATGAAGGACAACAAAGTAGGATTCCAGCTTGTCAATATGAACATCGATATGCAAACGAAAAAATCCACGGTCGATGTCGTCGTGTTCGGATTGAACGAAGCTGCAACAGTGGTTCCTTCAAAGGAAATGCTGGTCCTGGAGGCGAGCGTCAAACCGTTCATCAACCTCGTGTGGCTGGGCACGCTTTGCATCATCGCAGGTTTTTTCGTGGCCATGGTGACAAGGGGAAAAGAGGCCCTCGTTCTTTCCAGGAAATCTTCGAACGGAAAATC
>JANOGR010000369.1:0-3165 GCA_031406095.1 Ignavibacteriales bacterium | reverse complement strand
GTATCGCTTGGAAAGGAAATTCAATGGCATCAGGATTTCAAAAGCGGAAAATCGTGGCCTCTGAAGAATTCGAGAAGTCTCGATCTCCTGGACCTTGGCAATTCCTCCGATGTGAAAGTCCCATGGGAGTTGAGCCGCTTTCACCAGGTCTGGTGGCTGGGAAAAGCGTACTGGCTCACGCGCAATGAGGACTATCCCAAGAAGTTCGCCGAGCTTGTCGAGAGCTGGTTAGGGGCGAATCCACCGGGGAAAGGTGTGAATTGGGCCGTGGGCATGGAAGTGGCCTTTCGTGCTGCGAATTGGATCGCAGGGTATTATTTTTTCTGTGAATCGCCGTCGCTGGATTCACGATTCTGGATGAAATTCCTGAAAAGTCTCTATGTCCACGGTTCATTCATTGAAAATCATCTGGAGTTTTCCTGGCGAACAAGCAACCATTTCTTGTCCGATGTCGTCGGCCTGATTTTTTTGGGAATATTTTTTCGAGAGACAAAGCAGGGAAAAAACTGGCTCCGGTGTGGGCTGAAATGGTTGCCCGAGGAAATGCAGGAACAGGTTTACCCGGATGGAGTCGATTACGAGAAATCGACGAGCTATGAGCGGCTGGTTCTCGAACTTTTTTATACGCCGACCATTCTGTGCCGGATCAACAAGATTTCCATGCCGGCAGCATTTATGCAACGACTCGAGAAAATGTTTGAGTACGTGCAGCATTACACTCGGCCGGACGGCTCTATTCCTCTTTTTGGCGATGCCGACGACGGGCGGCTATTTCGTTATCTGTCAGAAGATGACATTAATGACCACCGCCATACCCTGTCCGTTGGATCCATCCTGTTTGAACGATCGGACCTTGCGCAAGCAGCAGGAAAATTCTCTCAGGATGCCCTCTGGCTGCTCGGGGGAGAAGGTTTCGAAATATTCCAGCGATTGAGAGACGAATCGAAACCGTTGACATCCCGAGCATTTCCCGACGGCGGGTTTTACATCATGCGCAGTAAGAGCATCCATCTTATGGTTGACGCCGGCGACATCGGGATGCGAGGACTCGGCGGACATGGACACAATGACATTCTCAGCTTCGAACTGTGGGCCGACGGAGAGGCGCTTATTGTGGATTCTGGAACCTATGCATATACGTTTGACGTGGCTGCTCGGCAGGAGCTTCGCGGCATCCGTGCCCATAATACCGTTATGATCGACGGCAAGGACATCGCGAAGTTCATGGGTCTCTGGATGATCGTGAAAGACACAACGCGGCCGGAGGTGCATGAATGGAAAACATCTGACGCCCTCGACATCCTGGAGGTTTCTCATCGTGCCTATGAGTCGTTGCCGAATCCGGTCATCCATCGCCGGAGATTCGAACTTGAGAAGGAAACTATAAGGTTGAAGATTACGGACTTCTTTGATGGAGCCGGGCACCATGCCGTGGAAAGTTTTATTCATTTTTTTCCGTCGGTGAACCTTCAAATAGAGAGTGAGAGACGGGTCGTTGTCATAACCCCACACCGCCGCTATCAAATTGAAAGCAATGTCGGAGTCTTCACGGAAAGTGAAAGCTGGTACTCACCCAGTTACGGACTTAGGAAAAGAAACAAGACTCTTATTCTCCGATATTCACTCCATGCCCCAGATAAGACCATGATACAGATTGTTCGAGACGAGACCTTGGCCAACCGGCCATCCTCCGGCTGATTGTATCGATTCATAGCTTTCATGCGGAAAAGACCCTATATTTCGCATTATTTCTATTCAGAAACGCGAAAGAAATCCCGTGACGAAAAACAGAAAATCTTCAAAAACCATCTCTTTCGTGATTCCAGCATTTAACGAAGCGGAGAGCCTCCCTCAGCTCTATGACAGTTTGAATGATGTGCTCCAGACTCTCCGATACAACGCTGAGATCATCTTTGTAGACGACGGCAGCTCCGACATGACCCCAGAGACGATAACTCGACTGGCGAGAAAAGACAAACGGGTTCGAGGTGTGTTTCTCTCAAGGAATTTTGGTCATCAGGCTGCTCTGTTTGCAGGCATGGACCATGCCCGAGGCGACGCAGTGATTACCATGGATGGAGACCTTCAGCATCCGCCAACGCTCATACCGACACTCATTCAATCCTGGGAAAAGGGAAACGACGTTGTTTATACCATTCGGAGGAACACTCCGGACGCTTCAATGCTTAAGGTCGTTACAGCGCGTCTCTTCTATGCGCTCATGAGTCGCATTACCAATATTGACATTCCTGCCAACGCGGCAGACTTTCGTCTCATTGCTCGAAATGTTCTTCTGCAATTGCGGCGCTTGAATGAGCGTGGTGTTTTTCTGAGAGGAATGGTGAAATGGATGGGATTTCAGCAAACTGCGATAGAATTTGACGCAGGCCCCCGCTTCGCCGGTGTTTCGAAATATTCCCTGCGAGCCATGCTGCAATTCGCACTGGAGGGAATGACCTCTTTTTCCAACACCCCATTATATATTGCCCTCTATTTTGGCTTTGTAGTCTCGTTTCTCAGTTTCCTCTACGCCGCCTACGTGATCTACGCCAAATTTTACCTTGGGCAAATGGTTCCCGGCTGGGCCTCCATCCTCACAGCAGTGCTGTTTCTGGGTGGGGTTCAACTCTCCACCATTGGAATGATAGGTGTTTACCTTGCCAAAGTATTCCAGGAAGTAAAAGGACGGCCGCGGTATATCATTCGCGAGGTAGTGGAATCAAAATGACCGGAACTGGGAGTGGGGAAGGCGGAACATGCTACTTCTGTGGACATGCAAAGATCCAACGACAGTATTCCAGATTGTATCATCCAAGAAAGCATGATCACGGACCTTTTGATTTCTATTCCTGTGCGATGTGTGGCTCAGGGATCACCTTTCCGCCTCCAACACATGAAAAACTTGGCCGCTTATATGAATCTTTTGAAGGAGGCCTGCCGGAAGATCTGAGAAGAATGCGCGGGGAGGGAGGGCAGTTTGCATGGTACTTGCAATGCGCTCGTCGCGCGTTAAGAACATTGCCTGCGGAAAAGCAGAGCGAATGTTGTTGGATGGATGTAGGCGCGGGGGCAGGAGAGCTTTCAGTTTTGATGGCTGAACTTGTTGCACAAGGAAAAGGACTTGCCGTAGACATTCATGATCGTCCAAAGCGTCTCACCCGATTT
>JANOGR010000366.1:0-3023 GCA_031406095.1 Ignavibacteriales bacterium | reverse complement strand
GAAGATTTTTGCACAGCATGCAGAATTCGTTGCGAAGATTGGCTCCGTCCTCAGCGAGGAGGAGCAGGAGCATCTGGGAACGTTGCTCAAGAAACTCGGAACCACTTGTCGGAAACAGCTCCTGACAGTTTAGAAAATTTCGTGTGGTTCGCTCAATAATTCTACTCAGAAAGACAAAAATGGCAGATTCCTTCGAAGAAATTTTCTCAACGCGGCAAATTCGGGCTTACATGGTCGAATTCGATGTTCCGCCTCTGACAGAAGAGATCGTCAAGCTGATTCCCCAGCAACGCATGACGGTCGGCATGATGATGAGCGCAGGCACGGTGCTCACCTACACGCTTTCTGCAGACAGGCGGCGGCTCTGGTCCATTATGATCGGAAACTCGGCGGCGGACATTGAGGAAGTATTGCGCAGGTTTCCGATCTCGAAATTCATGCATTACCGTATTCATGAGCTGATGTTTCACGAAGCAGCCCACGCGGGAATTCCGAAAGCGTCAATGAACTGAGACCGATGCTTGTACAAGACTTAAGTCTTTCAAATGTCACTACCCATGAATGTGTATATCGAAAACGTGCACCTCAGGGTGTCCGATCTGGACTCCTCCAGGGCTTTTTATCGGGATCAGCTTGGATTTGTTGAAACATCGGCGGAACACGGGAACATCGGTTTTGCGCATTCGAAAGAATCTCTGCCCGTTTTGTTTTTATCGGAGGATGTGGATGCGCGTCGATTTCCGTCTGTACCTGGTCTCTACCACGTGGCTTACTTGTATCCTCATCGCAAGGAACTTGCAAGGGCCTTCAGGCGGTTACATGAACACCGTTGGCCGTTTCAAGGTTTTGCCGACCACGGAGTAAGCGAAGCGTTGTATCTTGCAGACCCTGATGGAAACGGCATTGAACTGTATGCAGACCGTCCACGCGACCAGTGGGCCTATGAAAACGGCATCCTGCAAATGACGACCGAACGGCTAAATCCCCAAGACCTTCTAAAAGAATTAGACGGCGAGCCGGCCGGTCAACTGCATGATTCTGGAGTGAAAATCGGACATATACATCTGCAAGTGTCCGACATCGGCAAAGCGGAAAAATTCTACCACAGACTTGTCGGTTTCGACGTGACACAGCGGAATTTTCCCGGAGCGCTCTTTGTCTCTGCCGGCGGCTACCACCACCATCTGGGCTTTAACATCTGGAACAGCCGGGGAGCAACAAAACCGGCAGACATGACCCTCGGGCTGGAAAACTTTCAGATCAACATCGGAAGTCAAAAAGAATTTGAAGAACTCCGAAAAAGACTTGACGAAACCGGGAACGTCGTAGAAAGTAAGACTAACTCTTTCATGAGCAAGGATTTTGATTCAATACAGGTTGAGTTCTCGGTATCTTAATTCACACCACCCATCATACATCAAAGAGGAGCAATTATGAAAAGAACACTCGCCGCGTTACTTCTCGTGACGGTCGTCTCGTGGAATCTCTTGGCTCAAACCCCTGAGGGTCAGCCAACAGGATGGAGATTAGACAAATCTCATTCGACAATTGTCTTTACGGTTAAACACATGGTGATTTCAGAAGTTCAGGGCAATTTCAAGGACTTTGATATCACGATCAATTCGTCAAAGGATGATTTCTCAGACGCTCAAGTAGGAGTCGTTATCAAAGCTGCGAGCATTAACACGGAATCCGAGGGCCGCGACAAGGATCTAAGGTCTGATAATTTTTTCAGTGCGGAAAAATTCCCCGAGATCAAGTTCAAAAGCACGAAGTTCGAAAAGTCTGGCGATAACATTTACAAAATTTACGGTGACCTAACCATTCGTGACACAACGAAGCAAGTCGTGTTCGACGTGGTTCATAACGGAACTCTCAAAACCACTCGGGGTTTGATGAGTGCATGGAAGGCGACGCTCTCACTGAACAGATTTGATTACGGCCTCAAATGGAACCGAATGATTGAGACAGGAGGTCTTGTTGCTGGCGAAATGGTCCACATCACAATAACCCTCGAGCTCCGAAAAGCTGTTTCTTAGTTCCCGCCTGTGGACTTCCGAGGCAAAGAGCTTCGGGAGTCCATTTTTTTCTGGTTCAGCTCAGTTCGAGCAAAAACCAACTACTCCTTCGCTGCTTTCAACTCCTGGTGAATGCGGTCATGGCCCTCGCGGGGTTCCAGGTGAGAGACTGTGGTCACAGGGCGTCCGATGGAAGCCTTGATGGCTGCTTCGATTTCTGTCGCCTTCCGGTGGGCGTCCTCGATGGAAGCGTTATTCGGGAACAACAGATGAAAATCCACCCACAAGGAAGTCCCCATCACTCGGTATCGGAGTTCGTGGTAGCCTAATCCCCGTTTCGATGTCTCCGAATCCAGCAGGGATCGCAATCGCTGCTCGAGGTTGGGGTCAGCCTCGTCCATCAGGCCGCCCACGGATTGTCTTATAAGTTTTCCTGCCGACCAGAGGATATTCAATGCGACGAGAATAGCCAGGATCGGGTCGAACGGCAGCCATCCAGTCCATAAGGTCAGACTCAAACCCGCGACGACGCCGAAACTCGTCCATGAATCCGTTAAAACATGCTTACCGTTTGCAATAAGGATGATCGATTGATGTCGTTTACCCTGCCAGACGAGAAATCCGCCGAGTCCGGCGTTGACCAGGGCCGCTGCCGCCACGTAGATTATTCCGATCTCAAGGTTTCGCAACTCTAAACCTGCCAACCATCGGGAGACAGCCTCGTAGATAATAAACACGCCCGCGATCCCAATCATCATTCCTTCCATGGCGGCAGAAAAGAAGCTGATTTTTTCGTGTCCGTAGGGATGGCTCACGTCGGCGGGCTTGAAGCTGAAAGACAAACTGAATGCGGCAAAACTCACGGCAACGATATGGACCACAGACTCTGCTGCGTCGGAGAGGATGGCGGCCGATCCGGTGATGGCGGCGGCATACGATTTTCCCGCAAGCATCAGCAGGCCGACAACAAGGGAGAGCCTTATGGCGAACTTTTGCTGGCGAACC
>JANOGR010000362.1:0-10094 GCA_031406095.1 Ignavibacteriales bacterium | reverse complement strand
GACTTCGGCCTGGCCAAGCGCATGAATCCGCTGGCCCTGGTGGCAAGCGCCAGAGGCACGCGTTGCTTCAAGGCGCCCGAAACGTTCGCCGATCCGCAGAGTGATTCCAGAGCAGGTGATGTTTGGGCAATCGGCTCAACTCTGTATCTGCTTTTGACGGATCGACTACCTTATTCCGGTGGAGACCTGGACGCGATAGACATTAAGAGTTTCCAACGTCCGATGATCCCGGCGAGTCGGCTCAACATTCAAGTCGATCCGATGCTCGATCAAATCCTGTATCGCGCTTTGGCAGTCAAACGTGAAGAACGTTATCAGAATGCATCCGGATTACTTGAGGACCTGATGAAGTGGACGCCGGCCCCGCCGGACGCGGATGCCAAACCGAAGAGTGCCATGTCATCGGAGCAGGCGAAAAGTGTTTTTGGGGCACAGCATTCGCCGGTTAACGAAAAGCACGCGCGGGAAATGGGTCACCCCGGATGTGTACGATGTGAGGATTTTTGGAACCGGGGGGGTTCTTCAATGCTGGAATTCCAGTCTCAAACTTGAGCTCCTTCAGAACGGCTCGTTGCAACGTGCGCTCGAGGAGGATTTCAGCTCAGAAGGCCAGGCCAGCTTTGTCGAGGAGATGAACGAGTTCGGTGAATGCGTGCAGACCGGCAAGAAACCTGAAACAGGAGGCGAGGAGGGACTCATGGCTTTGGCGGTGATTGAAGCGATGACAGAGTCACTGAAGACTCGCACCGTCGTAAATATGGACAACATTCTTCGGAGGTCATAACATGTCGAATTCACGCCGCGTGTTTCTCCATAAATCAGCTTTAGCCGCAGCCGGACTTTCGCTGAAACCATGGTCCGTTGCTGAGGGTAGAGGAATGTCTCGTATATCTGACACTCCAAGGGGGCTGCTTTTTGATAAATCAGAAATTCCACGAATGTTAAAGACCATAAAGCTTCCGCGGTTTGCCCCATACTGGAAATCCATCGTCGATGCGGATTTGGCGGCAGACACAAAATTCCTGCGCGAGGAGCTTCGGCTCAACAACCATGTGGCGGACTTTTTGAAAGCGAGGATCATCCTTGAAAGAACCTCATTTGTATTTGCTCTCACACAAGACGCCAAGCAACTCGAAGTTGCGAAGCTGGCAGTAAGGCGCATCCTCGATTATGCGAAATGGGACTACTTCCTCGAAGGAGGAACGCTCACGTTTGGTCTACAGCGCGCCCCCGAAGCCACCATCGCCATGGCGTTTGCGCTCGAATGGCTGGATGCGGCTTTGACGGACAGGGAAAAAGCTGAAATCAAAAAGCAGATTGGGGAAAAGGGAGCATTGGCCTGCTATCGGACCCTCTGGGGGATGAAACATCCTGACCGCGTGCGTGGATGGGGATTCGACCCCGATGATGATTACAAGTTTCGTTTTGATTTGAGTCGTTGGCCGTTCATTCTGAATTCAACGAACCTTAAAGTTATCCCCATTGCAGGTCTGGGTATTGCTGGTTGTCTTCTCCATGGTGAGCATCCTCAGGCGGAACGATGGACCGAGCTCGCGCTGCAGAGTGCGAAGGCATTTGCGCCCATGTTTGGCTCTGACGGAAGCTATGAAGAAGGCGTTAGTTACTGGGGGTACACAGCGCTGCATCTTGCGTTGTTCCTCGAAGTCCTCTATCGGAAACGCGGCATTGACGAAAGGTCACTCATAAACTTCCCGGGGACGGCCCGGCATGGGCTCCAGATGTCCATGCCCACCATCGACAAACCGGCCGACTGCGTGAATTTTGGAGACGCAAGTGTCGTCGGTGATACGTCGGTAGTTGCATGGGTGGCGCGGACGAAACGTGATGGAATTGCCCAGTATGTCGCCACTGAGGTTGGAGACGTGCGCAACAATTACGGCATCATTTGGTTTGATGATTCTGTCGCGTCGACCACTCCCGGCCCGGAGTACTATGATGTTCGATTCGCAAATGACTGGGTTGTTTCGCGCACGGGATGGGACACTCAAAGTTCTGTCGTGGCTCTGCGAAGTGGATTTCCGGCAAATCACGAACACGCCGACCGGAATAGCGTCGTCTTTAAAGCTTTCGGCGAGCGATTGTTGCATGATCCCTTCAAAGCCGCCTATTCCTACACTCAACAACACTGGATACTGCGCTTAACCGCGGCGCACACGGCCGTTCTCATCGACGGAAAAGGTCATCAATATCACGACGGCCATGAAGGAACGAATGCTTCCTGGGCAGAGGCGAAAATCATAGACTACAACGCGGATCGAAAGCGAATGGTCGTGACCAGCGACGCTACCGACGCGTACAAACTTGTCCAACCGAGTGTTGATCTCGTTCAACGAACGCTGGTGTTTGTAAAACCGGATATTCTTGTTTTTCTGGACCGAATCAGGCTGAGCTCGCCGGCAAAAGCCCAGGTTCGATTTCAGATTTACAACGAAGATAATAAAGGGAAGGGGGAAGTGAGCGATTCGGGATTCACTATTCAGCGGCCGAATGCATCGCTTCAGGCTTCGGTGCGCGGGACAAACAAAGTCAGTTTCCGGAGTGGACAACACAATGTGCCTGCCGATATCGGCATATATCCTTATGTTGAAGTCGAATCCGAACAAGACATGTCTCACGAGATTATGACGGTTTGTATCGCGAGTGGTCCGAAAAAGGAGCAAAGTGAAGTTGCCATAACAAAAAAGGAAAACACATGGACTGCGGCCGGCAAACACGCAGGAAAGAAGTTCAAGGTGTCGGTATCGGTCGGCGGCGAAAAACCGGTTGTTGAAATCGACTCACCCGGATGAAATGACGATGAATCGTTCTGATGCACATTTTGAGGAAGCGCTAAAACTGATTCCCTGGGGGACTCAGACAAACGCGAAGAGGCCGTATGCGGCATTCAATGAAACGATGCCAAAATACATCGTGCGCGGTAAGGGATGCCGGATTTGGGATATGGAGGGCAAGGAATACATCGATTTTCGTTTGGCCCTCGGACCCATAACTCTTGGATATTGCTATGATGAGGTTGATAATGCGGTTCGGGCCCAGCTTGAGAAAGGCGTGCTTTTCAGTATGGCAAGCCCCATTGAGCTTGAACTCGCGAAGCTTATTCATGAAGTTATTCCAAATGCGGAAATGGTCAGGTTCATGAAAACGGGAGAAGATGCGAATCTGAGCAATATCCGCATTGCCCGCGCGCACACAAAAAGAGATATGATTCTTACGAGCGGCTATCACGGCTACCCGGATTGGTTTGCAGTGGAAGAAAGCCCGAACAACGGTGTCCCCGAGATGCTCAAGGACTATGTCAAAGTAATTCCCTGGGGAAACCTCGAAGTTGCGGAGAAGCTGATTCGACAATACAACGAGCGCATAGCGTGTGTCATCTCTATCCCTTATGACATGAACGAAGATGTTAGTGGGTCGTACATCAAGCATCTTCGGAAGCTGACAAAAGAAAATGGAATTCTGCTCGTTCTGGACGAAGTGTGGACAGGTTTTCGGCTTGCGCTCGGCGGTGCACAAGAATATTTTGGTATTGATCCGGACCTTGCGAGCTACGCGAAGGCCATGGCAAATGGCTATCCCATCTCGACGTACGTCGGCAAACGAAAATACATGTCGGAGCTGAATCATTTCAGGATGACGACGACGTACGCGGGCGAAACTCTTTCCATGGCAGCTGCCATTGCAACGATTTCCATCATGAAGCGCGAGCCGGTTCATAAACATCTCTGGGCGATGGGAGAGAGGCTGATGCAAGGGTTCAACCAGATTGCAAAAGACCTTGGCATCGAGGGATATGCAGCTGGGCTTCCACCGTCTTCGTTTCTGAAATTCAATACGCCCGATGCGGCATACAATCAGCGCCTCGAATACCTGTGGTTCCGTGAACTTTTTCGCGAAGGGATATTCGTGATTCTCCGTTGGTTTATCTCGTATTCTCACAAGCAAACTGACATCGACCTTACTTTGGAGAAGGCCAAACGCGCTTTGCAGCGAGCCCTGGATGCTGAGCCTAAAGAACGTCAATCCATCAAACCATTTTACTGGTAATGGAGAAAGCATAAAACAAGACAAACATGCCCAACGACCGAACATACATCGATAGCTTTGCCATGATTGGAAAGAAGGGACCGAAGGATGTCGAAACCCAGTATGAAACTGAAGTACTGCTGGAAGAAATGGAATGGTGCGGCATCCACGGCGCTTTAATAGCCCACTCGACGGCCAAAGAGTACGACCCGATTTACGGCAACCGGATGCTCCTTCGCGAGTTGCAAAAAAGCCCTCGTCTGTTCGGTGTGTGGACTGTGATGCCTCATCACACACATGAATTCCCCGTGCCGAAAGATGTTGTGAAAGAGATGGCCGACCATGGAATCCGTGTTGCCAAAATGTATCCGCGGGTGCACCGATATCCATTCACCGTCGACTTCTGCGGCGACCTCCTTCGCGAATTTGAGCGAAACGAAGTTCTCCTCATGGTGGAGGGTGGTTACTGCTATAACCTGGACATTTTCGAGCCATCAAATCAGGTGCTTTTGGCGGATCTTGACGTTATGCTGACTCGGTTTCCGAATCTGCGGGTTCTTTTGCAAGGATCCCGCTGGGAGTCCACTCGATACACCTATCCGTTGATGAGGAAGCACAAAAACCTCCATCTTGAACTATCCTGTCATCAGGGCAACCATGCGATTGAGGTTTTTTCCCGCTGGTACGGGGCGGAAAGAATTTTGTTTGGGACGCAAGCGCTCGAGAAATCACCCGGAGCAGCAAAGTCTTTCGTTGACTACTGTACGCTGACCGAAGACGAAAAAAAGAAAATCTCTTCGGGCAATATCACAAGACTTGCCAGGCTTGACCGCCAGCCGCCTCCATTTCCGGAAAAGAAAATATCCGACCCAATTCTTGCGCTCGCCAGAGAAGGCAAACCCTTGAGTGGCAACCTCGTGATAGACGCACACGCGCATATTTCCCACGACGGAGCCGAAGGCATTGGATTCTTGCATCAGCCGTATGGGGATGCCCAAAGCATGTTCGATCGGGCCAAGCTGATGGGCATCGATGCCATGTGCATTAGTGGCTTCCTGGCTGTGTGGACTGATTATGAGGAAGGCAACAAGATCGTTGTCGATGCCATGAAGCGATTTCCAAACTTCTACCATGGATATGCGGCACTCCAGCCGCAATACGTAAAAGACTGGAAAAAAGAATTCAAGCTTTGGCACGTCAAGCACAAAATGGGTGGCCTGAAACCGTACCATCCGCGGACGCTCATACCCTACAACGACAAAGCATGGGCGCCATGGTTCGAGTATGGTAATCGAATTCATGCGTATGCCCTCATTCATCCTTCGCCGAATGTTGTCAAAGAGGCGGGCGACATCGCACGAAAGTATAAAAACATATCGTTCATTCTGGCTCATTCAGGGGCCTCGTTTGCCGACGCCAGACTGGCGATTGAAGTGGCGAAGAAATATCCTAACGTGTTTCTCGAAATTACGCTTACGGCCGTAACGTACCGTGTCATCGAGTTTATGGTCAAACATGTGGGAGCAAACCGGGTGCTGTTTGGAACCGACCAACCGATGCGCGACCCTATACCGCAATTCGGCTGGATGGCATACTCGCACTGCTCCTATGAAGAGAAAAAGAAAATGTTCGGCCTGAATATGCAAAAAATCCTCAAGCGGGTAAGAATCGGGCGATCATGAGAAGTTTCTTACTCAGCATCATAGGGGTTCTCATTCTCGCGGCCGAAACCATGGCAACCCGAACTTCAGCGTCAGAAGACAGGATTGAGATCCGGAACCAACGGGTAAGGATCGTGGTGGAAAAGATCGACGGAATGTTCCGGGAAACCTATTATGCCAGACTCGGAAACAGGTGGATCAAAATGCTCCAGAGTGGAAATCCCGTTCGCCCCGATCCGGCATTACGCCGGCAGGGTAACATCGTGCCGCTGGGATTTCAAAAAGCTTCGCTGAGTGTTTCCGCAAAGGGAGAGCAATCGATTCTCCTGGAAGCATCAGGAAAAGGCGAGACAATTCAAAAGGCCGTAAAGCTCACGGCCGATGATTCGTTCGCGCATGTGCAGGTGACGTATGAATGTCAGGATCCAACGGAAATCCAATATCTTCTCTCAACGTACTCTTTCACTCCTGACGGAAAGAAGTATGCACAGTATAGGCCGCTCGATTTCATTTTCACACCCCAGCTCAGGCCGGAAAAAGACGAAGTGATCCCCGACCACACGCTTCGGGCGCCCGCGCTGATGATGCAGAAGGGCTCACGCTTTGCAGCCCTGATACCAGATGTTGCTTCGATTGATGGAAAGGGAAGACCAATCCGGGCAGGCGCCGATTTCCAGTTGGAGGCGTCGGATACGCCCTTGATGTCATTCGGCTTTTGGCATTGGAAGCAACGGGGGCACACGTACTATTTCAACAATGACACTCTGTCGGCGAAACTACATCCTGGAAAACTGGAATATGGGTTCTTTATCTATGTGACAGCATCCGCTGCCCCGAATAAGGGATTTCAGGAAATTGTCCGATTTCATTGGAATAAAGTCGGGCATCAGAACATTCTCGCGTCAGTTGGTCCACAGAGTGAACCATTCTCTTCTTATATCACAAAGGCCTGGTATCGGTACGTTCCACAGGTAGCAATGGATGTCGAGTTTCAGGGAAAGCCCGTTACGTTGCTCCGGCAGTACCGACTTGCCTGGAGCAACAAGCTCCATAAGCAGGCAGATAATGATAATTGGTTCAACGTGTGGTTTAATTCCTTGAGGACGGCCTACGGAATGTTTCTCCATGCCAAGGCAGCGGGAGATAATCATCTCAAGCAACAAGCTCTTGGCAATCTCAACCTTGCGTTGCTCGCGCCGCAGAAAAAAGGAATCGCACCGTCGATCTTCTATTACGACAGCTCAGGGGGTCACTGGATTGCGGATCATGCATGGGGTGGGATCGATGGCGGGAAGGATTATGCCATGTTCCACAATGCATGGACGAATTATTGGCTGTTGGAATGGAGCGAGCTCGTCCCTGAGCGGCGAAAGGAAATTCTGGCATATGCTCGTTCGTTTGCAGACTTCCTCATCCGAAATCAAAAAGCCTCCGGCGTGATACCATCCTGGTATGATCCGGAGACTCTCAAGCCGGCAGAGGAATTTCGTGATGAGAACGCCGAAACTGCCGGGGCTGCATTCTTCCTGGCAGAATTTTACGGTCGAACTCGAGAGCGAACATATCTTCAAGCCGCAGAACGAGCGATGCAGTACATTTTCACAAACATTCTCCCCGAGCGAAAATGGTTCGATTATGAAACCTTTTTTTCGTGTTCGCGAAAGCCGCTCGGATTCTTCGACCGGTTTACCGGCCAACATCCACAGAATACGCTTTCCATTCACCAGGCTGCAGAAGCATGCTATGCTCTTTATCAGCTGACAGGGAAAAAGACGTACAAGGACCACGGCATTGAAATCATGGATTATCTCTGCTTGTACCAGCAGGTTTGGAGCCCGAAGTGGCTCTCCCGCGAGCTCTTTGGAGGTTTCGGCGTGCAGAACACCGATGGCGAGTGGAGCGACTCGCGGCAGGGGTACTTTGCTGTGACACTGATGAAATACTACGAGCTGACAGGGAAGCAGGAATATTTTGAACGAGGAGTGGCAGCGCTGCGTTCCATGTTCTCGCTGTTTGAGTCGGCTGAATCACCTCGAACGGCGGAGAATTATGCGCATATTTCAAACGATGAACTTGCCGGTGTGACTGGATTGCACTGGGGAACGGGAAGCTCGGTTGTCTCCATTCATTTGATCCGACGCCTCTATGGCGACGCCTTTGTGAACGTCAAGGACCAATGGGGGGTGGGGATTGACGGATGCCGCATCCCGAAGGTGACCGTGAAAGCATCAACCATCAACGTCGAGGTGCTTGATAACATTGCAAATCCACGCTCGATAACAATGACCTTCGGGGAATGCAGTAAGAAATTATACACAGTAGTAGTGAACGGTGAAAAACTTGGTACATTCTCAAAAGAACAACTAAGAAAAGGGATCAACGTTGAACTCTAAATGGATGGTGGTCACAGTTCTTGCAATGACTCTTGGTGAGAACGTTGCCTCACAAGTTATCAAGTCGAAAGAGTCAACGGTATATGCGACGGTGATTTCTACGAAACTCTTCATTGTCGGCGCGGCGAACCCCCAAACCGGCCTGTTCTATCAGAACCCAGCCGAGGATACTGTCTGGCATCACACGGGGGCACCCAACATCCGGTCAAACGGCATGGCATATGATCCTGCAGACGATAAAGTTTTGTACATCGCTTCTGGAAACGGTCTTCATAAAACTACAGACGGAGGACGAACCTGGAGAATCACAACAGGCTGGGAAATAACCGAAATCCTGTGGGTGAGCGTTGACCCGCGGAAAACGTCCACGGTGTATATCGGAACCGCGTACGGAATTTACAAGTCGACGGATGGATGCTCAACATGGAAGCACACACTCAAGGGTTTTACTTCATCGGTGATTGTGGACAAAGCAAATTCCTCGATTCTGTATTGCTCGACGGAGAACGGCGTTTTCAGAAGTGTCAACTCAGGCGAAACATGGTCCCGTTCCGGATTGTCAATCAGGAGAACCCGAACGATTGCCCAGCATCCGAAGAACCCTGAAATTCTCTTCGTCGGCACCGAGGATAACGGAATCTACATGTCGCGCGACGCCGGGAAGACGTGGACCAAAATTGAAGCCGGAATAGATCACGCTACGTTTTATACCATTGTCTTTGATCCAAACAACCCGGAGATCATGTATGCGGGTGGATATGTGACTGGCGTGTACAAGTCCGTTGATGGCGGCAAGAAATGGAAACGAAACTTCAGGAATTTTGTCGTCGAGAGCATTCACTCGATAGCCGTCGACCCGAATGAAAGTCGCCGTGTGTACGCAGCGACGATCGGAGACGGTGTGTACAGAACCGACGACGGCGGTGATTCGTGGCGCAATGCAGGCCTCAAAGGCTCGCAAGCCTGGATACTTTCGATTAGGCCTTAGAAAGGAATACAGAATGAACTCCGGCTTTAAGACTCTCGCTTCGCTATTCATCTTCAGTACGTTAAGCGTTGCACAGACGAAAGATCGAACCGCGTACCTCAAAGAGTTTGAAAAAAGGGCAGATTATATCACTGCGCCCTTTGACACGATTTCCACTCCGGGTTACTTTCAGATTGCTGTGAAATATGTCCGTGGCAGGAACATCGCCCAGGCCGACAGCATGTTTGAAGTACTTCTTCAGGAGCCTCGTGGAGATATGTTCTGGATGTTTCCGGTGATTGGGGCTTATTTACATGGGAAGGATAAAATGTCCCCCCGAACCAGTGCCATCGTCCGCAATTCGTGGAAGACCTACACGCCATATCGGGGAGATACGGAGAATCATTGGTGCATGTACTATGCATCGCTGTTCCTTGCCGCAGAACAATGGCCCGGGCTGCAGGGATCGGAATGGTATAACGGCAAGAGCTCTGATGAAAACCGGGAGGAGGCAAAGGGATATCTCATTCAATGGATGCGCATTACGACGACCATTGGACAAGGCGAATTCGATTCTCCCGATTACTTTCCAGAGTTTGCCATTCCCATGCTTTTCCTTGCTCAGTTTGCCCAGGATCCGGAAATGCGACAGCGAGGCCAAATGATGTCCGATTATTTGTTTGCAGATTTTGGCGCAGAGCATCTCGACGGGCAATACATAGGTGGATTCAGCCGCATCTATCAGCCGGCAGTGTATAAACCGCTGCTTTCACAGGCTTCCGGTTTTGCCTATCTGTATTTCGGCACGGGCCAACCGACCCAATCCGGCTGGATTGTCTTGCCGGCCCTCTCTCAGTACCGATTGCCAGAAATCATTTACAACATCGCTCTTGACCGGGCTCAGTCATACATCCACAAAGAACGAAAGCGTGTGCGCAATGTGATTCGCCTTGGTGAAGTCAAGAACCCACCTGTGTACAAATACACATACATGACGAAGGACTATGGGCTGAGTTCTCTGCAGGGAGG
>JANOGR010000343.1:0-3046 GCA_031406095.1 Ignavibacteriales bacterium | reverse complement strand
TCAGGATGAATACCTCGTCTCTGAAGATTTCAACCTCATGTATGGTGTGAGAGTTGATATTCCGATGTATACGAACCCCGTGGCCAATCCGTTTTCGACTTCCCTGAACGCGTTGGATGAAAACGGAAAGACGGAGAAGATCGACCAGGGTCAACTTCCCAAATCGACCCCGCTGTTCTCGCCCCGTGTCGGGTTTAACTGGGATGTAATGGGCGACCGCTCCACGCAAATGCGCGGAGGCACGGGTATCTTTACCGGACGACTGCCGTTTGTTTGGGTCGGGAACGTTATCTCGAACCCCGGCCAGAACCCGAACCTGCCGGTGCCTCAAAGGTCGTTTGACTTGAACGCCGCAGACCCGGAATTCAAGTGGCCGCAAGCCTGGACGACAAACGTGGCCGTCGACCAGAAGCTCCCGGGGGACATGATTGGAACACTGGAAGTGCTTTACAGTAAGGATATCAACGCAGTTTTCGTTCGCAACGCAGATTTGCGAGCTCCGGTCCGTTTTCTCCCAACTGACGGAAGGCCTTATTACAGCGACAGCACCGGGAATCACGAGCTCAACGCTGATTTCGGCGCAGGGATCTACGTGATCGACAATACGAGTGAAGGGTATAATTACAGCATCACGGCCCAACTCCGGAAACAGTTTGAATCCGGCCTCTTCGCAAGCGCCTCGTACACGTTCCTGGAGGCGAAAAGCAACCTGAAGTCCACAGAAATTGCAAGCGTCCTGTGGTCGGAAAACCCTGTCGCAGGGAACCCGAACAAACCCGAACTCGGTTTTTCCGAGTTTGGGAACAGACATCGGATGACGACTGTGGCAACGTATCGTCATTCATGGGGTGAAATGACCTCGACGAGCGTTGGCGTGTTCTTCGAAGCGGCATCGGGGAACAAGTTTGCAGGCGCCGGTGGAAACCGGTACTCATTCTTGTATTCCGGTGATGTGAACGGCGACGGAAACGGAGGGAACGACCTCATTTATGTTCCCAAGAATCGGAACGATATCATCCTGGTGACAAGCACGGGTGCCGCAGCACCAGCAGGCGACTATGATGCCATGGAAGCATTCATTAATCAGGATGAGTATTTGAGCTCACGTCGGGGCCAGATTGCGGAGAGGTTTGGAGCAGTGAACCCCTGGTTTACAAACATCGACCTGAAGGTTTTGCAGGATATTTCGCTGAGCTTTGGAACAATCCAGTTAAGTCTGGATGTCCTCAACGTCGCGAACATGCTCAACTCAAACTGGGGAGTGAGAAAGGTTGCCACTTCGACGGCGACCTCGCCTCTCCGGTTGTTTGATTTTGGCGGTGCCGGACAGGCTCCAAGGTTCACCTTCACGGGGCCAAAACAAACCTATGTCGACGACCCGGGCCTGAATTCACGCTGGCAAGCCCAGTTTGGCGTGCGCTACATCTTCTAGCCGTCACAGGCATTTTTCAAAACGGACTTTCTTTCTTCACGGTCAGGAATGTCCGTTTTTTTTGGGGATGACCACCGATGACTTTGGCTCGTCGTGAACACGGGAAAATCACAGGAGTTTTGTTCGATTTCGACGGCACGATCCTGAACTCCTTCTCATCACAGTTCAAGGCGTACCAAGCCACCTTCCGACGCTTCAAGATTCAGATCACGAGGAATGAATTCCTCAGGAATTATTCTCCGAACTGGCTGAAAACATATGAAGCTTTTGGCTTATCGGAGCATTTATGGAAGGACGCCGATAGGTATTGGCTCAAAGAAGTCTCGCGTATCCCTTCCCGTTTCTTTCCTCGGGTCAAAACCATGCTCCTCAATTTGAGGAAGTCTTATCGCGTGGGTCTTGTGACCTCTGGATCGAAACAGCGGGTCTTGAATGACCTTCGTGACAACAAGGCATCATCACTCTTTGACGTCATTGTTACCGGAGATGATGTGCAGAGGCGAAAACCTCACCCTGAGGGATTGTTGAAAGCTCTCGAGTCGTTGAATATTGAGAGTAATCAGGCGATATACGTGGGAGATGCTTTCGAGGATATGCAAATGGCCCGTGCGGCACATGTTCGTTTTATTGGAATTCAAAGCCTTTTCGCGACAGACTTGCCTTCTGCTCTACCGAGTGTCGGAGACATAACGAAATTGCTCAGGAAAATGTGAGCTGGTCGATGTCATATGTTGATGAATCAATTATTCACAACCGAGGTTTTTCGGTTTCCCGGATTTCCTTTTTTCGAGATCACTCCCACTATCATGTCGACTGAAGGTGTTCCGCAATGATTCTCCCGTGTGAGAAGACTTTTTCTCCTGCATCTTTTCTTGACAAAAGAGCAATTCCTCTCTATATTAACCGCGCAATTTTGAGCGCCTTTTTGACCTTCCACCAGCGTTAAATTCGAGCGTGCTCACAGAATTCGGAAAAATCCTCATCTTCTTCATCCTCGGAGCTGTGTTCGTTGCCGGGGGGCTCATCGCATCGTGGATTCTTCGTCCGAACCGTCCGTATCCCGAGAAACTCAAACCATATGAATGCGGAGAAGAACCTGTCGGCAATGCCTGGGTCAGGTTCAACATCCGCTTTTATGTCATCGCTTTGATCTTCCTCATCTTCGATGTGGAGGTCGTGTTCCTCTTCCCGTGGGCCCTGGCCTTTCGTCAGCTGGGGCTTTTTGCTTTTGTAGAGATGGCGGTATTCCTGCTCATTCTGATCGTCGGGTTCGCCTATGTGTGGGTGAAGGGCGACCTCGACTGGGATAAACCGAAACCCGTCATTCCACAAGTCAATCGTCCGATGAAATTGGTTCAACAAACTCCGCAAGAGGCGTCTGTCTGAGAAACTATGGGCCTCCTCGACTATAAATTCGAAAGCAGTAACGTCTTCATCACAAGCCTGGAAAACCTCCTGAACTGGGCAAGGCTGTCCTCGTTGTTCCAAATGCAATTCGGACTCGCCTGCTGTGCGATTGAAATGATGGCCGCGTCCGCTTCTAACTTCGACATCATGCGCTTCGGAGTGATTCCTCGTGCGACCCCGCGGCAAACGGATGTGATGATCGTCGCC
>JANOGR010000270.1:0-3557 GCA_031406095.1 Ignavibacteriales bacterium | reverse complement strand
CCCGGATATGCCCACAATCCGGTCGCCGCAACCGAGCAAATACAGTGTTTCCGTGGTTTCCTCTGTCAAACAGATTATTCTTTTCGGATATCCGGCCATTTTTCTTTCATCATTCGATATTCATTATTCTTCATGGAGATTCAATCTTTCGCATTCCGCATTCCGCATTCCGCAATCCGCACTCCGAAATCCGCAATTTTCTTACTCCATCGCCATCTGATTAATCGCATCCCACCAGATTTTTGCCACCGGCATCACGGACAATCGGCTAATCCGAACGAGCAGAAAATCTTTGAACATTTTCTCCGCCTTGATTTCGGCAAGAGTCACCGGCCGGGAAAGCTTCATTTTGGGTTTGAGGTCAATAACAGTCCAGGAGTTGTCCTTCGGGTCTGGATAAGGGCCGCTGATGACATCGGCGATACCCACGACAGCCTTAACATCGCCCGTGTGATAAATGAACGCGAAGTCGCCCGTTTTCATCAGGCCGATATTTCGATTGGCAACCGGGTTCTTGACGCCATCCCATCTCGCTTTCTTTTGTTTGACCAGATCCTCGTATGAATATGTGCTCGGCTCAGTCTTGAGCAGCCAGTAATTCGGCATGATGTTCCTCCGTCCGTTTTTCGTGGAAATCGGCGACGCGAACCGTGATCAGCCCCCGCACAGCGTTGCACACCAACACTTCATCGGCCTTCTTGAAGTCTTCAGCATACAGGACACGTTCTGCGATCTTTCCTGACTTCAGAAGCCACCCCCGGTAAACTCCGGCCAAGAGGCCGCATTCGACAGGCGGCGTATAAAAAGTCGAGCCGATTTTGAGAATCAGATTCGACCGGGCTCCCTCGGTCAGTTCACCACGCTCATTCTGAAATATCACCTCGAACAAATCCCGTTGCGTCGCTTTTACGAGTTGCTCATCGTAGAACTTGCGATTCGTCGTTTTGTGGAACAGGAATCGGTCCTGTGAGTTCAGGGACTTGTCAGCGAGAGCCACCCGAGGTTCATTTACGGCTAACAGTTCGGAGGAAGAAAGATGCACATTCCCCAGACGATCCATCGCCAGCCGAACCCGTCGACTTGAAGCCCGGTTTTTCTTGAATTCTCTTGCACATTTGTTCAGCGAGGCCAATACAGTCTGTCTCTTAAATCGGTAGCCGAAATATTCCGCCGAATCCTTGAGCCGAGCTAGATGTTCTTTCAAGAGAACCCAGCCGGTTTTGAGATCCCACCGGATCGTCTCCAACAGTTCGAAGTCATGAACAGGTTCCGTCAGGAAATTCGCCTTCAGAAGGCATTCACGGTATTCGTCGCGAGGGTCAGAATCATGTACGATGCCGCTTCCCACACCCATTTCAGCCTTTTTCCGCCAATGATCGACGACGACCGTTCGTATGGCAACATTGAAAACAGCTCTGCGCTTCGGCCCAAAGAATCCAATCGCGCCTGTGTAGATGCCACGGGGTTCTTTCTCCAGCCTCTGAATAATCTGCATCGTCCGGATTTTCGGGGCTCCGGTAACCGACCCCGAAGGAAACAATGCTTTCACAAGGTCGGGTATGGTTGTGTGGGGCCTCAATCGTGCATGAATCGTGGAAGTAGCCTGGAAAACAGTTTCGTACTTTTCGACCTCAAAGGATTTTTTCACACGGACGGAACCGTGTTGCGAGAGTTTTCCGATATCGTTTCGAAGAAGATCAACGATCATCAAATTCTCGGCTCTGTTCTTTGGCGAAGTTCGCAGGAACTCAGCCTGTTTGGCGTCTTCTGACGTCGTTCGACCCCTTTGAGCTGTACCCTTCATCGGTTTGAGCTTCATCGAGTTTCCCTTGAGGTCGAAGAACAACTCCGGCGAGAACGAAAGAACTGAACTGCTCTTCGATTGAATAAACGCGCTGTAGCCAACACGCTGTGCGTCGCGCAACCTGCAATACAAGTCGCCCGTACTGCCGGAAAAGCCAAACTTCAATTTGAATGTATAATTGACCTGATAGGTGTCGCCTTCAACAATGTATCGTTTGATCTTTTCAACACTGCGAAGGTATTCAGCTTCAGTCAAAGAACCTGTCGGCAACCCGACACGCGTTTCCCCGATGGGGTCGGGATAAGGAGCGGTAAACGGAAACTTCTGGTTGAACTTGTGAGTCCGTTGATCATACATCACGGGCTTTTCATAGACGCCGAACCAAAACAACGGACGGGGTAGATTCGATGGCGGCAGGAGTGCTGGCTCAAACGCATATCCCAGCTCATACGTCATGAAGCCGGCGGCATACATGCCGGATTTGCATACTCGTTCAATCTCAGCAAGCCCGGCTTCAGCGGAGTCGAGAGAGACGCACTGGATCGTCGCGACAGGGTTACAGAAAAAGTAGCTTGTCGAGTTGTGCCGGTCGGCCTTTGTCGTTTCGAGAAGTACGGAATCTGGAGAGGATTCAGCAAACCGTATGAACCTGTTCGAAAATAGCCCGTCATCCTGGACCCACATGAGTGCAACCCCCGTAGAAAGCAACTATTCAGGTCGTTCCGGCACAACAAACCACGCGATGATGTATCCGATAAGAAACGGAAAGATTCCCGTCGCAATGCCGAACACGATAGCCAACAGCCGTACGATCGTGGGATCCACGTCGAGGTATTCGCCGAGACCGCCGCAGACGCCGGCAATTTTTCGGTCGGTTCGGGATCGGTGGAGTTTTTTCATAGTCACTTCACGTCAAATGTCAGCGATGACCACCAGCTTTCCCAGTCGGCATCTTTGGAGTTTGCCAGCGGAAGCATGTGCACCGTTCTCACGAGCCAGGGACCTGAATGGGTCAGGCAAACGGTCACAACGCCATTCTCGTCTGTGCGGGCCGATTGAGCATAGTTATCCGGCTTATCGGTTGCTCCCGCATACGTCGATGAAACATGCGAATTGGTCAAAGGTTTTCCACGAAACAACAACCTGACACGGATTGAATCTCCCGCTTTTTTTGCGTACGGATTGTCCAGCGGAACCAGTTCAATCGTTTGCCCGACTGTAGCCTCCAGAGCTTCAGCGTTGCCATCTCCTGCCTGTACGAACGTCTTCACATACCGGGAATACCGCTCGCGGCCGTTTTTTGCTTCCTCCCCGCGTTCCTTGCGCAGCTTCAGAACATGGTCCAGCCCTTCAGACGCCAGGTATTTCGCGAACAGGTCGGGCTTGATATCGATGAAGCGCGCCGCCCAATCCAGCGCAAAACTATGAAGGCCTGCCTGGTCAAGTTTGAACGTGACACCCGATGAATCCGCTTCCGGTTTCACTGTTTTCCCATCGGTCATCGCATTCCCGAAACGGTGTTCAAACCGCAGGACACGCTGTGGATTCCATTTCACCGCCTCACCGGGAAAGAGCTCGTGCACGTGAATCTTGATTTTCACCATGTCTCCGGGTTTTGCACTGAAACGAGACGG
The DNA here is from genome assembly GCA_031406095.1 of Ignavibacteriales bacterium. Taxonomy (GTDB): domain Bacteria; phylum Bacteroidota; class Ignavibacteria; order UBA10030; family UBA10030; genus JANOGR01. The sequence continues at coordinate 119 of JANOGR010000270.1, read as the reverse complement.
GTAAAGGAAGAAATCGTGCGAGACCGACACGGAGACAAAAAGGAACACAAGAATAATCGTCGAAAAGATCTTCATGGGGTCACCTAGAGGTTATAGAATTTGAGGTCTACGCCTTTGCG
>JANOGR010000264.1:0-17164 GCA_031406095.1 Ignavibacteriales bacterium | reverse complement strand
GCGAACGCGGCCAGCGCCATGCCGGCGTAGCGCAGCAGGTACGAGTCGCCGTAGAAGAAGAAGTACGACGACATGGCCAGCAACGACAGGGCGGCCAGGCTGAGGGCGCCGACCACCCACGGCGCCATGCGGATGACGGTTGGCTTCATGGCCGACAAACCTAAAGGTTTGTCGCCACGAGCTTGCCGCTCTTCTCGAGCGCGGCGACGAAGGCGAACATGCGGTCCATTCCTTCGCGCAGCCGTTCGAGCGACGTCGCGTACGACAACCGAATGTAGCCCGGCGCGTCGAAGCCTTCGCCAGGTGTGACCGCGACGGCAACCATCGGCACACCATCTCTTCGAAATATGGTCCGTAAATTTTCCGCTCCCAGTTCAACATATCCGACATCGCGGAATCGAACGACATTTCCGCCAATCTCTTTGACAATGAGGTTGCCGAACTCCTCGGGGCTCTCCAACCGCCCCATCGTGCGAACGCTCAATTCCGTTTTGTAGCCCTCAATCCTTCCTGAAGGCAGCTCAACATTCTCTGCAAGCAAAGCGGTCAGAACATCTCGTGGAGTCAGTCCGTAGGCTGCAAGTTTCGCTGGAATCATCCAAAGCCGCATCGAGTATTTCTTCTCTCCCCAGATCCTGACCTCACTCACTCCGGGAATCGTCTGCATGCGTTCTTTGATGTCGTTGGTCGCAATGTTGCTCAACTCAAGCTGATCCCGCACATCGCTGCGGACTGTCACGGAGATAATGGGACTGGCATCGGCATCCTGTTTGGTTACGATCGGCGGATCGGCATCCGGCGGCAAATTCCGCATTGCTCGAGACACCCGATCCCGAACGTCGTTGGCTGCCGCTTCCAGATTCGTGCCAAGTTGAAACTCGACGCGGATGTTGCTGCGGCCCTCGCTGCTGGATGACACGAGGGAGCGAATCCCAGCGATACCATTGACGGATTCCTCAAGCGGCTCGGTAATTTGTGATTCAATGACATCGGCATTTGCGCCGACATAAGACGTGGACACCGTTATAACGGGCGGATCGACAGAAGGATACTCGCGAACTCCCAAAAAAGTGAATCCAATCACCCCGAAGAGGACAATTCCAATAGAGAGCACAATCGTCAGCACGGGGCGTTGAATACTTGTCGAGGCGAGGCTCATGCGAATCCTAGTTGATTTCGGAAAGTGTCACCGGGCTTCCCTGCCGAACCTGGAGAATCCCGCTCGTAATGATCGTGTCCCCGGGAACGATTCCCTTCGTGATTTGAATCGCAGTCGAGGTTCTGATACCAATTTGCACACCTTGAGACTGAACACGTCCGTTCCTGTAAAGATAGACCTTTTGTCCAGAAATCTCGGGAATAAGAGCTTCTGCCGGGATGGTCAGAGCATTCGGGATAGATTGAATCGTGAGTTCCACCTCTGCAAACGAACCGGGAAGGAGCGCTCGCATTGGGTTCGGGCTTCTGGCACGTAAGAGAAGAGTTCTTGTGGCCTGTTCAATTCTTGGCTCCACCGCATAGACCATCCCTTCGAGGACATTTCCCGAACCCTGAGCATGAAACTTCACCGCCGCACCTTTCTGAACACGGCCTGCGTATTTTTCCGGAACGGAGAAGTCAATCTTGATGGGATTGACATCCTGAAGCGATGCGATACGTGTCGTCGTCGAGATAAAACTCCCTTCACTGACAAATTTCAGGCCAATCGTTCCGTCGAAAGGTGCACGGATCTCAGTTTTTTCGATTTGTGCTTTTACCAGCTGAAGCCCGGCTTTCATGGTGTTCAGCTCGTTGAGAGCAACGTCGTACTCCTGTTGGCTGACCAGGTTTCCTTTGAGCAATTCGCGCTGCCTGCGTTCGCGTTGGCGGGCCAATTCTTCTCTGTATTTTTGTTGAAGAAGTTGAGCCTGAAGTTCTGAGTCATTGATTTTTACGAGCATCAGTCCTTTTTTGACCGAACTTCCTTCTTCGAAGTAAATCTTCGTGATCTTTCCGGAAACCTCGCTTCGAAGTTCCACTTCTTCGTTCGCGATGAGCGTCCCGGTCGTGAGGATTTTGTCGTCCAGGCGCAGCGGTCGAACAACGTATCCTTTCACAGGGATCCGGGCCTCTCCAGCCGACGATCCTCCGCCATTCCTCGAATTGTCGCCCGAGCGCGTGAGTTTGGGCAAGGCCGCAACGACGATCGCGGCGACCACGACGACAAAAATAATAATTCGCTTACGGGAGAACATGAAATTCAATCTTGTCCGTCGAGTTTATTCGTAGCGCAACGCGTCAATAACATCCGCCTGAGCAGCCTTCCAGGCCGGATAGATTCCGAAGAATATACCAACAAAAGAAGCAAAGAGAAAACTGAGAAATATCGAATTGAGAGAGATGATGGGAGCCAGATTCCCGTATGTCGTTATCAGAAAAGAGGCGGTCACTCCGAGAAGAATGCCGAGGAAACCGCCCAAGACGCTCATCACCACGGACTCGATGAGAAATTGTGCAAGGATGTCGTTTTTGCGCGCCCCGATGGCTTTTCGGATTCCGATTTCCTTCGTCCGTTCTGTCACCGAGACGATCATGATGTTCATGATGCCGATCCCTCCGACAACAAGAGAGACAGCCGCAATGCCAGCAAGCAAAAACGTGAAGGTCTGCTGGGTTTCCGTGAGTGTGGAGATGATGTCGGCCTGATTGCGGATCGTGAAATCATTATCCTGATCCTCACGCAGCTTGTGCGACCGTCGCAGAACTCGTTCAATCTCGTAAAAGGCCTCGTCGTTTCGCTGCTGGTCGATAACTTTTGCCGTAATCTGCGAAAGAAAATCCACGCCAAAAATCCTACGCTGGGCAGTACTAAGGGGGACAAGGATCTGATCATCTGGATTCTGGAACCCACTCTGACCTTTCGTCTCCAGCACACCGATCACTTCAAAGGATTGGCCTGAAATTCGAATCGTCTTGCCCAGGGGATCCAGGCCCTGGAATAGGTTTTCAATAATCACGGAACCAATTACGGCAACCTTCGCGGCAGCCCGCTCTTCCTGGTTATTGAAAAACCTCCCTGCGATGACACGAAAATTCCTCACCCATTCATAATCCGGCACCGTGCCGATGATGCGGGTTCCCCAGTTACGATTCTCGTACTTCACTTGTGCATTCCGGTTGAATTCAGGCACCACTGCCTCGATGGCTGTGGATTGTTTGCCGAGAGCCTCAGCGTCTTCGTTCTTCAACCGAACGCTCGAGCCAAACTGAATAACAGTGATTCCGCCTCCGCGCATTGCACCAGGGCTGACAAAAAGCAGGTTGGAACCTAACGCCTGTATTCGCTCGGTGACAGCCTTCTGAGAACCCTCCCCGATGGCGATCATCGTGATGACCGCGGCCACGCCGATGATGATTCCCAGCATGGTGAGGAGCGCTCTCAGCTTATTTGCGACCAGAGCGGCGATCGCCGTCAGAACACTTTCGCGAAAATTCATTTTATTCTCTTAACGGCCTGGGACCCTTGTTCCTCCACCACCAAGTCCGCCCATGCTGTTCATGCTCCGCATGCGTTCATTCATTTGTTCACTCGCCAATTTGGCCCGGGATATGGAAGTGATCTGAATCTCTTCACCCTCTTTGAGTCCGTCAAGCACTTCTGAGTTATCAAAATTGTTGGGGCCGACCTTGATGATTCTTGGCTTGAATTCATCCCCCTCCTTCACCATGGCAATCCGCCAGCGCACATCGTTCTCATTGCCAATCTGAGCCTGTCTTCGGACCTTGACACCCGATGGCTGGTCTCCAATCATCATGCCGCCACCTTCTCGAAACATCATCATTCCACTTGCACCGCCGGAAGACTGTCCGCCGGGTTGGCCTCCCCCCTGCCGTTGGGCTCGACCTCCCATTTGTCCGCGCATTTTTTCACGTTCTTCCGGGGACATTTTTTCGGCTCGCTCGCGCATTTCGGCGAACATCTTCTGCCGCTCCTCGGGAGACGCATTCTGCATGCGCTCACGGAATTTTTGCGGGTCAAAAGCCGGTTGTGAAGCCTCACCCCCTTCGGCCTTCTTTGGCTCCGTCTCAACTTTCTCTGTCTTCGTCTTCGGTTCTTCCCTCGGGAGTTTGAGGTTTGCCGCGACCATCATGCTCTGACCTTGTTCACTCTTCGGGTCCTTCAAGGCTTCATTGGGCACAAGCACCACACTCTTTCTATTGAACACCTCGATATCGACGGAAGCACTCATACCAGCCTTTAGTTTTGCACCCACATTCCTCACACGCACGATCACATTGAATGTTGTGACATTCTGCAGGGTCTTGCCGAGCGGGGAAATCCGAATAACCTCGCCGGAGAAGGAATCCTCGGGATATGCGTCAGCCGTAATTTTTGCCGTTTGATCCACTTTGACCTTGCCAATATCAACTTCGTCGACATTCGTTTCGACATGAACCATGTCCATGTCTGCAATGGTCGCAAGGAGCGACCCGCCGCCGACGTTCGACACCGCTGAGGCAATAATTTGGCCAAGCTCGACATTCCTGGTAAGAATGACCCCAGAAATCGGGGCGAGGATTCTCGTATCTTTCAATCGATCTTCAGCCGAAGAAAGTGCGGCCTTCCCTTTCACGAGCTGGGATTGGGCACGTACATAGTCAACGCCTGTTTGATCACGTTCCTGTTGCGAAATCAAGGTTTTCTCAAACAATTCCTTCGCACGTTTGTTGTTATTCTCCGCCTGCGAAAGACCCGCCTCAGCCAATGCAAGATCCGCCTTCGCCTGGTCGTAGTCGTTCCTCGTCAGTGTCTGGTCGATAGCGATGAGAAGATCAGCCTTCGTGACGGACTTCCCCTCTTCAAAAGTCAAATCCACAATCTGGCCGCTCGCCTTTGAACGGATCTCGACTTTGTTAATGGGTTGAACCACTCCATTGGCAGACACAACAAGATTCAGGTCTCCACGGGAGATTTTTACAACTCTCTGTATTTGACCGGCGGGGGCTTGATCCACCGGCTTGTTGTTGCCAAGGAAGTAATATCCTCCGCCACCAAGTGCGATAACGATAACGGCTACAATGACATACTTTTTCATTTCTCAGTTCCTCCTGACAAATAGGTGCGTCTTAGGTTCCTCACGAAACTCTGGTTCTTCCCATACTTACCTGGGACGTTCACGCCCGCGAGACTCGCGTTCGTCGAGCTCCTTGATGTAAGCATCATACAGCCTATTCTGTTCTTCAGAGAGCTGCTTTCGGATTTCCACTCTCAAACTATCGCGTCGTTTTCTAAGATCCTCGGAAAACTGCTTTCGAGTTTCGCTAAACTTTTCCTTATAGGACTCAAGCAACGAGTCAATCAATGCTCTTTGGTGATCATCGAGTTTCAGTCTCTCTGTGAATTCTTTTCGTACTTCCTCACGCGTGATCCTATGCCGGGAAGAAGAACCATAGTAGGATTTGCCCACGACGAGTCCGCCGACACCGCCCAGGAGAAATGCGAAGAGAATGAAAAGGAGAGTTTTTGATTTTGGTTGCATCGGTTTTGTCCTTAATGTTTCGACACTGCAGCCAGCAAAACGTCATCCTGTGAGATCTCTCCTCCGTTCATGAGGATTTGAGATTCGGAAGAATCCGTGGTTTCTCCCCTGAGATAGCGTTCGACGGTGACGGGCGGGTCAGTGTTCGTCAGACTTGTGAATCCAAAAGCCAGAAGCACCACAAGCGAAAGACCCACGAGAATCCGCCGCGCCATGAATTCAGCGGGGATCCATCCTTTCGATTCATCCGCACTGACGCGGATCGCTCTCAACACGTCTGCTGCGAATGAAGCCGGGAGAGACATTGACGCAACGGATCGCACAGCCTGGCTGATAGCTGCCAACTCGGCGACTCTTCGTTCGCACTCCGGACATTTCTGAATGTGATTCTCCATCAACGATCGTTCTTCTGCATCCAGTTCTCGGTCAACATACGATGACAACATTTGAAACAGGTGTGAGTGATTCATAACCGCTCCTTGAAGTATTCTTTCAAGAGTTTACGCATTTCTTCGCGGGCACGGAAGATGCGCGATTTTACCGCCTGAATAGAGACTGTAAGCGTCTTGGCGATTTCCTCATACGACAACTCGTCATACTCTCGCAGGATCAACACGGCTCGATGATGAACATTGAGCTTTTGTAATGCCTTGAGCACTGTCTCTTTCTTTTCACCTTCCAACAACAAATCAGACGGCGTGTGGGATTTCTCAAATGGAGCAAGTTTCTCGTCTACCTGTTCATTGGAAAGAAAACCGAGCGAGAATGTTCTCTTGATTTTCCTGCGACGAATCTCATCGATGCAAAGATTGACCGTGATTCGGTAAAGCCATGAATAGAACGAAGAATCGAATTCAAAATACCGAACAGATTTGAAAACCCGGATGAAGACTTCCTGAACGAGATCCTGAACAATTTCCCGGTCGCCGAGGGACAGATAAACAATATTCGCAACCTGTCTTTGGTATTTCCGAATTAGCTCCTCGAAAGCTTTTTCATCACCCGCCTGAAAAGCGCGAACGAGCCGGAAATCGTCCTCGTACTGTTTCAAGTCTTTCAAGAGTAAAAAACGAACTGGGAATCCAAAAGTTTCTCGATGATATCGTCGGTTTTGTCAGGAGGCCATGAATGATACGAAAAAGCCCAATTCTAGCATTCAGAATTGGGCATCGCGAAGGATTCCCCATGCCGGCATCTACATCAGGACCTTGTCGATAATTCCTCCACCCAACACGTCATCGTCTTCGTAGAGAACGACCGACTGCCCTGGAGCGATGGCGCGCTTTGGCTGGTCAAATTCCACCCGAAACCCACCCTCAATCGGATAGACTGTTGCGGCTTCCGGGTGATCCTTGTAGCGAACCTGCGCATGGACCTTTCGGGGAGTATCGAGGCCCGCAATCCCCACCCAGTTCGCGTCAGTGGCCGTTAGACTCGAATGAAACAGCTCTTGTTCCCGGCCGATGTTGACGACGTTTGTGTCCTTGTCGATTCCGGTCACATACATTTTCGCGCCATGTGCGCCAATTCCCTTGCGCTGGCCAATCGTGTAGAACGGGTAACCGTCATGCCGTCCAACGACGTTTCCGTCCGAGACGATGTCTCCTCCCGCGATCTCACGGTCGAGTTGCCCAACCCGTTCCCGTAAAAACCTCTCATAATCGTTGTCCGCTACAAAGCAGATTTCGTAACTCTCTTCTTTTTGAGCTGTGCGCAGTCCATATTTCAGGGCAAGCTCCCGCACTTCCGGTTTGGTCATTTGACCGAGCGGAAACAGAGTTTTTCGGAGAGCCGGCTGGCTTACAGCCCAAAGTGCATACGATTGGTCTTTCAACGAGTATCTTCCACGCGAGACCACAAACCGATTTCTTTTTTCATCCAGCCTGACTTGCGCGTAGTGGCCAGTTGCAACATATTGTGCTCCAAGAGCTTCAGCCTTCCGGAGCAACTCTCCCCATTTGATATCCCTGTTGCACATGATGCAGGGGTTGGGTGTTTTGCCGTCGAGATATTCTCCGACAAAATAGTCCACGACTTTGTGCCCGAACGCTTCCCTGAAATCCACAACGTAGTGAGGGATACCTAGCTTCGAGGCAACGAGCCGTGCATCCTGCATCGCACCAAGCCCGCAACAGCTCACCTCGTTTTGAACGTTTCCTCCCACTTCGTCAAAGTCGTACGTTTTCATCGTAACACCGACGACGTTGTAACCCTGTTCCAGGAGAAGTGCCGCGGCAACCGATGAATCCACACCCCCGCTCATGGCAACCACTACTGTAGTTCGTTTGGATTCGCTGTTCATACTTGTAACAAGATACGAAGAATTGATTTTGGATGGAAGAGCCTTACAGCCATTTCTAATAAATCCTCTTGTGTTTTCAAAAGCTCTACCGCAAAGTTCGCTAAGCCAGCCGAGCGGTCTGGCGGCCGGAGTCCAGAACCCGAATCCTATTGTCACTTGTCAGTTGATTAAGCCTGGGGCTAAGCTCAAACTCGCTCTGGATTCCCGCTTAAGACGTGCCTGCCCGCCCTTGCACCAGCCATCGCAGAGGCAGGCGGGCGGGAATGACAAGCAAAAAAGTAGAGTTGTCACTCCCGCGGATTTTAAGCGGGAGTCCAGAACCCGAACACTATCGACACAAGTGGTGCAGCAGTCCAGGTCAAACCCGTTCTGTATTCCCGGTTAAGACCTGCCGCACCGTTGCACAAGCCATCGCAGAGGCATAAAAGGCGGCGTGCTTTGCGGTTAAAGACATAAGATAATCTTTTAGAATGAGTATAAGGACTGTCTCATTTGCCTTTCACGTTGATTCAAAAAACAAGGACTTCCGAGCGCCACATCAAATCTCCATGATGCAGCCCCGGAAGTCTTTACTCTCTGCGACTATTTTCGACGTTCGAATTATGACGTCCGAATCGAGTTCAACTACTTCGTTCCAACCTGGACGCGATTCTTGACATACTTATCAGCCCATTCCAACATCTCTGCAATGACGTGCAGGTTTGACTCCCTCGCTGTGTACCCGTGAGACTCAAACGGCAGAATCACGAGCCGGGCTGTTCCTCCATTTCCTTTGATGGCCTCGAAGAGCCGCTGCGATTGAATGGGAAACGTGCCCGAATTATTGTCCGCCTCGCCGTGAATCATGAGAAGCGGCTCATTGATCTTATGAGCGTATGTAAAGGGCGACATTTTCATGTATGTTTCGGTGGCTTCCCAGAAGGTCCTTCGCTCACTTTGAAACCCGAACGGCGTGAGGGTCCGATTGTACGCACCGCTTCTGGCCAATCCCGCAGTAAAAAGATCTGAGTGAGCCAACAGGTTGGCAGTCATGAATGCACCGTAACTATGGCCGGACACGCCCACTCTGTTTCTGTCAATCACGCCCATCTCGTCCAGTTTGTCGATGGCAGCCTTTGCAGACGAGACAACTTGTTCCACGTACGTGTTGTTCATCGTTTCCGGGTCGCCGATGACAGGCATCGTCGCATCCATAAGCACGGCGTAACCTTGAGTGACAAAGAAAAGCGGCGATGCTCCGCGCAAGAAAGTGAAGGAATTTGGGGAACCTCGAACTTGTCCGGCCGTCCCCGCATCAGAGAATTCCAGCGGATAAGCCCAAACCAGGCAAGGTAATTTCGTCCCTTGTTTGTAGTTTGGAGGCAAATACAACGTTCCCGATAAATCCACACCGTCGGCACGTTTGTACTTTACCAGTTCTTTTTTCATGCCGGTCAGTTGCGGGGCGGGGTCTTTAAACTCCGTAATGGCGGCTCGTGTGTTGCTCTGCAGGTCGACGACAAAATAGTTTGGCGGTTCCGATTTGCTTTCATACCGCGTCACAATTTTCGACCTGGAGTCTTTCACAAAAGATGAGAATTGCTCCACGCTATTCTCTCCACTCCGGAAAAGGCGCTCGCTTTGAAGCGTTTGCAGATTGAACTTATCCAGGAATGGCCGGTCTCCTTGATCGGTTGAACCCCTGCCGGTCAGATAAACCCAGTCCCCATCTTGAATCATGATGCGTTCCCCGCTGGGTTTGACCTCATACATGGGTCGGCCTGGATCCTTGTAGGAATCATTCGCGCTCAGGTCGAACAACTTTTTGAGCACCGTGGGGTTGGAAAGATCCACAAAATACGTTGTCCTCCACCTTCTATCGCGATCGGATTCTGTGTAGAAGATTCTGTCTTTCTGAGCGGTCCAGTCAAACCCGCTGAATCGATGCTGGATTTTTGTGACCTCCTGCGGTTGACCTTTAAAAGGAGCCGAAAGTGTCATCACGTTTTCTCTTTGAGGAACTTTCTTCGTCGGGTCTCCGCCGTCGAGAGCTTCAACCCATATGAGCTTCGCACCATGCAAAGGTTGCCACTGAACGTTCCGAGGCCCTGTTATTACGCCTTGTTGGGGAATCTCATCGGACACAGGAAAATCGGCGACGGTCTTCACGAGCGAGCCTTTGAGATCCCAAACCTCTACTGACCTTGTAAAGTAGAAGTACGGAACGCGATAGGAAAACGGACGCCGAAGTTTCGTGACGAGCAGGTATTTCTCGTCCGGGGAAACACTGACAGAAGCATACATTCCCGGTTTGCCTATGAGACTCGAGGATCCATCTTTTGTATTGACCAAAGCAATTTGACTCGTCGCATAGTGCTCGAACAAATTTTCCTCGTGCGGATTCTTGAGAAGGTCCTGGAAAGTGGCCATTCGAGAGACTTTGCCATATGTCTCGTCCACGATGGGCCCATCCGGAACCTTTGGGGCGGCCGGCGCCTGTCCTCGGCCCATAGGCTGAGTTTGCACAACCAGACGACCATCGGCAAGCCAATCAAACGACGAGCCGAGGATATCGTTAACTCGAATATTCGTTATCGCATTGGCCTTTCCCGATTTTGGGTCGGCAGTCCAAAGCTCGACTCCACTTTCGACATCTCGCGTGAAAGCGATTTTCTTTCCATCGTTTGACCATGAAGGCATTCCTATATCGGAATTGCCCGGGGCTGAAATCTTTACGGTATTGTTCTTGTCGAACCCCTTGACGGTAATGGACGTGAATTGCGTCAAACGTTGCCTCGATCCAAGTTCGGGATTAATTCGCAATCCTCCGATTCGCAAAAAGGGCTGTGAAATGAAGGCAATAGAAGGATGTGGCTTGTAGTCGACAAGGAGCATCGCGTTTCTATCAGGGCTCACGAGCACAAAAGGCGTCGGAGCCGCATCGAGGATGTCAACCACTTCCTTCGGCGGCAATTTGTACTTCACTTGCCCGATAAGGGTGTGAGCAACAAACAAGCACAAGACAAAGACAAGCAGTCTTTTCATGACAGATCCCTCCTTTTAGGTTTTGCTGGGTAAGATAACGGTATTAGAACGGCTTCATACGGGAAAAGTTTCCTGAATTCCGGGCCTTATCTGCGTGTTGAAAAACAGATACCGGCGTGCCGTCAGGAGTTACCTCCTGATGCTTACAGGCAAAAAATTCCCAAATTCGGGCAATGAAGTGTCAGGACGAAAGTCCCGACACTTCATCGAGGATGTCAACCACTTCCTTCGGCGGCAATTTGTACTTTGTTTGTCCAATAAGTGTATATGCAACAAACAAGAACAAGACGAAAACAAGCAGTCTTTTCATGACGGATCCCTCCTGTTTAGGTTTTACTGGGTAGGATAGTGATATTAGAACGTATACATGAATAAAAGGTTTCCCGATATTTCGGCGATCAGAATCCCCAATCGAGCTGAAAACTAAGATGGTTCTCAACGTTCCCTTGAATCTCACCGGGTCCGGAACTGAGGACTTTCACGCCGTCTCGGACTGTCCTGCTGTATTTTGCCGACACCTCCAGCGAATGCGCCAACTTTGCCCTTGCAAGAAGGTAGCTTCGGATACCTCTGCCATAGAGTGCGGGGTTCGCAAACGTCCCTTTGAGATCATTCTCAAATTCATAAAGCCTTGATTCGAAGGAGTCCGTTTGAAAGATAACAACCCGTCCGTCGAGTGTAAAGCCCTCTGAGATTCTGTATCGCCCATCCTGCATATAGAGAAATCCCTGCTCAGCGGGGTCGCTGAACGAGAACCGAACTTTGACATACTCAAACCGGCTCCGCCAGGCCATTCTCACGGACGACCTGTAATTCAGTGTCACTCGATAATTGTTTTGATTCCGCTGTCCAACGACGCTGAGTGTCCTTCCTAAGACATCTTCGGCGTGGGTGGACTTGGGTTTTGACTTGCTTCGATAGAGAAACTGGAGGTCGAGGTTTTTTGAAAGATCCACCTCCATGAGTGAAAGAAAGTCATTTCCCGACGCAGGCAGCGGCAAGGAGGATGTCTTCCACGGAAACCGAAATTGGTCATAATAAATCGAGAGTTTCAACCACTTTGCCGGAGTCAGCTGCACGCCAACATAAACACCGGCCTCATTTTGGGTCATCCCGCTGCTTTCCCGGAATCCGAATGCATGGATGTTCGAGAAATCCATGGGATAGTCCCTTGCGACGAGAGCGACGTCGAGCCGGCTCATCGGTTGATACAACAGTCCCATCACTTTCGCTATCCCGCCACTCGTTGAACTTGCAAACTCGCTAAACAGCGTTAAACGTCTGTCGGAATATCTGAAATCCAGTCCTCCGGCCCTCATCGTGGTTCCACTTGATGCTTCCGCTCCACCGATGAAGAGTGGATGGCTGAAGTTTGCCTGGAACGCCGTCGCGCCAAAAGACAACCCTCGAGCGAGGTCGAAATTGGTCCTGAAGCCCAATAAACTTTCTTTTGCGTTGCCCTCTTTTGCCGCCTCGCTCGCCGTTCGATGATACCCATCCGCGTCAAAGCCTGTAATCATTCCATTCTCATTTATGGAAGCGGTCATTGTTTTGTTTGAGTAAAATGCCGAGAGCAACACTCCATCGGACCTCCATTCCAATGCCCCTCCCCTGAAAAAAAGATTCTCATCTGTTGAAAGGTATGGCCGTATTCCTCCCCCGCTCTTTTCCAGAGTCGAAACGACTTCGCTTCCCTTCGAGAAACCGATGGACCTCCACAAAACAAGTCCCTCAGCCGCCTCAACAACGAAATCACCCAATATGACTTTGCTGGAGATTTGCGGCGCATTCACCATGGCATAACCGGCTTGAAAATCGTTCAGCCTGGCCTCACCGGCGTCTTTTTCCGCAAGGAAACCGGTTTCGACCCAACTGTCGTTTTTCTTTGAACGTGACCGGGGCTCACCATAGTTCAGGATCAGGCGCTGATATGATTTCAGCGATGAACCGCGATACGTTCCATCGAGGTATCCTTTTCGGTCTTGTAAATCCGAAATCGTCCGGCTTCGAAGTGAGCCGCTCACCAGGTTTCCGGGGCTCTCCGATGAGCCAAGAGTCGCAAATTGTCGGATTCTCTGGTACAAGTCATCGGTCATTCCGTCGATTCGAAGAATTTCGTCCATTGACTGAAACCCGGACAGTCCTCTCGCGGCAATAATCCTGTAGGCGATGGATTGCGTTACACCCGGGATTTGTCGCAGCTCGGCTTCAGTGGCAAAATTTAAGTCCAATGGGTTCTCTTCCAACCTCGCGAGGATATCGGCAAGTTGTGAGTCTGAAGCATCCAGCGTCACATCTTCGAGGAGTTTTTCTGTTTGATACGTCGACCTCGACTGGCCCGAATCCGCAACTTGCGATTCTTGAGAATAGAGCGGCCTCAGCATCACCATGAGCAAGCATGTCGCAATGACGGTTCTTCTCACGGGAGGATCCCAAAACTCAACTCAATCTGATGAGTCCATCCTAAGTCGGGGTGACTGTATCCTGCGTAGCCGAACTCAGCGTTTGAATATGTCAGACTGAAGCCTCCCGAAAATTTGTCTGGATTGTTGGAGAGTCCAAACCGAAGTCTCAAGAAATCGAAGAGCGATTGCTCGATCCCGCCTTTTACGATGGTTTCGTACCGGATATCTTTTTCGATTTCAGCGACAAGAATCAGGTCCTTCTCGATTGAATAACTTGCGCCAAGCAAAAACACCTGCGGCAATTGCTCTCCCCCCACACCGACTCTGGCTCCGAGGGAATTCAGATAAGAAAAACCGAGTTTCAGGTTTTCGTGAACCCGGGCAAGCAACCCAACGTCCACCGTTGCCGTTGTCTGAGATCCGTAGCGATCGATGGTAATACGGGTGAGGTTTAACGTTGCGCCGGCTGAGATGTGCTCATCAACCAACGACGCCACACCGAAGCGAAGGCCGGTTTCTTTGTAGAGGTCAAAACCAAACTGCTCGACTTCGAGTCCCGTGACGAAGGAACCAACCGGAATGACGACCGCAGCGGCGACGGTGCGAAGTTCGGGCAAACCGAACTGTTGTGGAACAAAGAACACCGATGCACTTGTCGAACTCAACTGCGTAAGCCCGGCAGGATTATAGACGATAGCCCAGCAATTGTCAGCCAATGAAACAAAACTGTTTCCAAGAGAAACCGCTTTCGTCCCCCTTCCATTGTTATCTCCCCGTGCAACGCTCGCTTCTGAACAAAATGCCGTCAGAAGAACCAAAACACACCATCTCACGGTAGCGGTATGCTTTCCTTCTCCTCGGAGGTGACGGACCAGTCCAAAACCGTTTTGTGCTTCTGTCACGGTGTGCCCGCCCGCCAGACCTGCCTGTCCGGCAGGCAGGCCGCACGGCGGGCTGGACCGACGGAATGAATAACTCATGTTACGCATTGTGGTAAGAACCTGTATTTATTTCGCCCTTCTGGGGCTTCATTGTTGGCGCTTGCATAGTCCAGAAATATCTCGCTCCTAACAGGTTGTTGAAAAAGGGATTCATGGCGGTGTCAGGAGGCCCGCCATAAAGATCGGCGGGCAGGTAACTCCTGACGCCGCGTCGAAATCGGTTTTTCAATACCCTGCTAACGGAGCTTTGTAAATTGCCGTTATTTGTTCCAAAAAACATCGGTCATAGTCCCAGAGGGACGAAATATTTGTAATACAACAATTCCTAACGGAGCTTTGTAAATTGCCGTTATTTGTGCCAAAAAAAACATCGGTCATAGTCCCAGAGGGACGAAATATTTGTAATACAACAATCGCTAACCAGTTTGTAAGTTCCGTAGGAACGACATAAACCACTTCAACCACATTGTTGCGTAACATCAGAGAATAAGTCATAAATCGGTCGTTCGCCAGCCCGCCGAGTTTTTTGGCGAGTCTGGCGGGGGCGGGGACCGTGACAGCCCAGGCTAGCCATCTCACGTCGGTTTGAACGCTCATAAGAATTTTGCTATATTTTTTTCAGCCTATGCCCAATACTCATCTGAGACTTCTACTTTTTTCCGCATTGTTTTTGATCGTCAGCGTTACCGCCGGCGACGCTCAGGAACTCAACTGCGATGTGACAGTGAACCTTGAGAACATACCTTCCGGCCAGCGGGATTTTCTTCGCAACTTTGAATCCGATGTCGAACGCTACCTCAATAATACGCGCTTTACTTCAGAAGATCTGGAAGGAGAGCGCATCCAGTGCACGTTTAACATTTTTTTCAAATCCATGGCGGGAGAAGACAGGTATCAAGCCCAGGTCTTTATCGGGAGCCAGCGTCCGATATACATCGAGAATGAGCCATCGAGCAAAATGACGCCCATCCTTCGAATCCTCGACGACCGATGGGAATTCGGTTATGTCCCGAACCAACGGATGATCCAGGATGACTTCACCGCCGACCCGTTGACAGATTTTCTCGATTTTTACGCCTATCTCGTCATCGGATTCGACCTTGAAACATACACTCCGAATTCAGGCACAAAGTACTTCCAGAAGACACTTCAAATATGGTCTCAAGCCAACGGGGCCGGACTTAAGGATTGGCAGCAAACGTCGGCGAGTTACAGCCGGTTCGGCATGGCAGACGAGCTCAACAGCTCCAAGTATCTGAGTTTGGTCTCGGCGTTTAATACGTATCATTTCGAAGGGATCGACCTGCTCGCCACTCAACCTGTGCAAGGTCTTGAAGCGATGCTGCAGGCGATTGAGGCCATCAGCCAGGTCCGTCAGCGACAGAACGCCACGAGCGTGCTGGTCAAACAATTCTTCGATGCCAAATACCTAGAAATAGCGGAATCTTTCCTGAAGTATCCAAACCGGTCGGTGTATGACCGATTGAGGCTTGCAGACCCGGAACATCTCAAGTCGTACGACGAATACCGGACGAGAAGCCAGTAAACGTCAGTCCGTTAACTCAAGCAGTACAATCTTGTCGCCTACCTGAAGCTGATCGAACACGTCCATACCCTCAACAACGGTTGCAAAGATCGTATACCGACCGTCAAGATGCGGCTGCGGAGAATGTGTGATGAAGAACTGGCATCCTTCGGTGTCTTTTCCTGCGCTCGCCACGCCGACGCTTCCCCTCCCATAATTCACAAGCCCATATTCTGAACGAATCGAATACCCCGGCCCACCCCAACCGTCGCCCCGCGGGTCGCCGCCTTGAACGACAAAATTGGGTACCACACGATGAAACGTCAAGCCGTTGTAGAATCGCGCCTTCACAAGTTTGGCAAAACTCAAAACGGTAAAGGGTGCATGCTGTTTCAACAACTCCAGTTTGATGGTTCCTTTTGTAGTGTGCAGAGCCACCTTCTGGTCGGCCTTCAAGGCATCGAACTCTTTCCAGTCGTAATCTGAGAATGAAGGCTTGGATGCCGCCGGGACACGACTCATATAATCCTGGCCTGTGATGCGTTGCAGCGCCTGAGCTGCCTCCAAGCCAACGGTTCTGTCAGGGTCCGTCAGTGCTTTTTCCAGAGTCTGAATGCCCAATCGGCTTCGCGTGGAGCCCAACGCGGCAAGAATTGCCTGCATTGCCTCCACGTCGTTCGGAGTTTTGAACCTTAGGTAAGCGCTCATGAGCTCCTGCACAATCTTGTCGGCAAACTCAGTCCCCCGGAACAAAGCGAAGAAACCAGAATCAGCGACGGCGTTGGCAACCACAGTGCTTATTCCCATATCGTTTCTGTTCAGCGATGACCGCGCTTTTTCGAAAAGCATCGATGCAAGTTCCGGCCAGCGAGGATAGCCTGATTTGATCGTGTTGAGAGTGGACGGAGCAAGAGGCCTCTTTGCAAAATCCCATGCAGCCATCGAGACCCGCACAGAATCGTTCGTCAGTTCTCGCAGAAATGTTTCAATCGCTTCACTCGAAGGGTTGAAAGATAATCCTTCAAGGAATTTTGCTTTCACAAGGGACAGGACTCGTTTGTCTGCAAGGATTTCCTTCTTCTTCAGGTCCTCCGGGAAATGTCTTCCGAGAGCAACCAACGCCTCGCCCTGGAGCAACGGTATTTCACGTGATCCTGATAGCACCAGAGTATTTAACGCCTTCCTGAGCTGTGCCTTCTGTTCTGATTTCTCGACTGTTTCCTTTGTCAGCGCGGTGATAACTTGCAAAGTCGCGATTTTGACATGATCGTTGCGCGAGCCGAGATACCCGATGATTTTACTCAGCAGGGCCTGCTCCCGAGGAGCAAATGCGCCCAGGGAACGAACGGTTTGGACCTGAACCCGCCAATCGCTTCTTTCCTTCTCTGACTTCTCTATAGAGAACAGGATGGAAGGAGCGTCGGTCGACTTCGACCTGCCGAGAAGTG
>JANOGR010000235.1:0-11665 GCA_031406095.1 Ignavibacteriales bacterium | reverse complement strand
GTCGTTCGTGAAGACCTTCCAGAGGTCCAGCACGCGGATTTCACCGTTGGCCTGGTCCGCCGAGGTGTAGGAAACCAGGCTCAAAAACAGCATCAAGGAACCGAGAATGCCGACAAACGAAACGATCTGGCGTTTTTGTTGTGGACTCATAGTGAGTTTCCTGATTTGTTTTGCGCCTACCCTATCTCCCCGCAGCGGCAACATCCGCCTCGAAGGAGCGTTGTTCGTCTTTTCGGAGCTTGATCACATTGCCGCTCAACACAGGCAAGAAAGGGTGAGTATCGATGCCCGCGCAGAGAGCAATATCCTCTTCAAATCCGATGCTTTTCAGGTATTGGCCGTGGTCTGAAGATTTCATCATTTTCAGAATGGACTTTCCGTGAGCCTTGAACAGCGCTTGTGCAGCTCTCGAGGAATCGGACAATTCGATCTTCGCTGGTTCACTTTTCTGAATCCTCTCGATCATCATCCCCGCACACACGGCATCTTCCATGCTGAAGCTCCCCAGACCCATCGGCTTTCCTGCGCAGACAATCCAAAAGTCGGCATTGATCTGTTTGACGAAGTCCACAACTTTGGCCATGTTGACAAACGACCCAACTGCCATGTTTTTCGCATACCGGCTCTTTGCCATCGCGACGGACCCGTTCGTTGTGCAGAAAATAATCGATTTGCCCCTGACGGTCGACTCCGTATACTCTCTCGGCGAATTTCCCAGGTTGAACCCTTCGATGATCTTCCCGTTCCGTTCTCCTCCCCTCAACGTGACCTCGCCAAACAGGCTTCCCGAAATCTTCACAGCAGATTCGATGCTCGCAACCGGGATGATCTCGCGTGCGCCGTTGGACAATGCAACAATCACCGTCGTGCTCGCCCGCAAAACATCCACCACGATGACGTTCTTTTCACGCAACTGCAGCTCGTCAAACTGGAGCGCGGAAAAACTGAGATCGATCTTCATTTCAGTGCCTCTCCCATCCTGAAACTATGATCTTTGGTAGAAAGGAAGTTTCATCACCGTCGCGGGAACCGTCTTTCCCCTGATGTCCAGCTGAAGGACCTGGCCGGGTTTTGCCAGGTCGGGCTGTACGTAACCCATCCCGATTCCTTTTTGAAGGGACGGGGAGAATGTCCCGCTCGTCACATGTCCGACCTTCGCGTCATTCTTCCGAATATCGTATCCGTGCCGTGCCACTGCACGCTCGGGTATCACAAACCCCGCCAGTTTCTTTTGCACTCCCGATTGTTTGGCCTTCGTCAAAACCGTCTTTCCGACAAAATCCTCCTTGTCAAGCTTCGTGATCCATCCCAACCCGGCCTCCAGAGGATTCGTCGTCTGGTCGATGTCGTTGCCGTAGAGACAGAAGCCCATCTCGAGCCGCAGAGTGTCGCGCGCACCCAATCCGACCGGCACGATTCCAAACTCTTTGCCGGCGTCAAAAATCGAGTCCCAGACCGTCTTTGCGTTCTTTGGATTGGAGGAAAAATACAGTTCATACCCCGACTCACCGGTATATCCGGTGCGTGAGATGATCATCTGCTCGCCTGCGAGGTTTCCCCGGGTGAAGTGATAGTATTCCATTTTCGACAAATCGATTTTCGTGAGCTTTTGCAGCGTAGCCGGAGACTTCGGGCCCTGCACAGCCAGCAATGAAAATGAATCGCTCACGTCGCGCAACTCAACCCCGCCTGTCGCCTGAGACCGGAGCCATTCGAAATCCTTCGCAGTGTTGGACGCATTGACCACAAGCATATAATGGTCCCCGCAATGATACACGAGTAGGTCATCCACGATGCCGCCGTCTTCATAGCACATTGCGGAATATTGTGCCCGACCTTCGATGAGTTTCGAGACGTCATTGATCGTGGCCTTCTGCAGGAACGCCAGGGCTTCCTTTCCGCGCACCTCGAATTCACCCATATGAGACACGTCGAACACGCCGACTTTGTTCCGCACGGCAAGATGTTCATCGATGATGCCGGAATATTGAACAGGCATCTCGAAGCCACCGAACTCCACGATTTTTGCACCAAGGGAAGCGTGGATGTCGTAAAAAGCCGTCCGTTTCATCGCTACGAGCCTTGTCCTTTTTTCCAGTCGGCGAGGAACCGGTCGAGCCCCATGTCTGTCAACGGGTGCTTGATGAGCTGCTCGATCACTTTGAACGGGAGCGTGCAGATATCCGCTCCGATCATCGCAGCGTCGACCACATGCATGGGATGGCGCACACTCGCCACGAGCACCTGCGTTTTGTAATTGTAGTTACGATAAATCGTCATAATCTGACGTATCAGTTCCATCCCTTCATGGCTGATGTCGTCCAGCCGGCCGATAAACGGGCTGACGATGTATGCGCCTGCCTTTGCCGCAAGCAACGCCTGGTTCGGAGAAAAACACAACGTCACATTCGTTCGAATTCCTTCTTGCTTGAGTGATTTGACCGCCTTCAGACCCTCTTTGATGAGCGGGACTTTGACGACGATGTTTTTGTGAATCCGGGCCAGTTCTCTCCCCTCTTTCATCATCCCGTCCGCACTCGTTGATACAACCTCAGCGCTGATGTCCCCATCGACAATGTTACAAATCTCTTCCAGGAGTTTCTTGAAATCTTTGCCTTCTTTCGCCACAAGACTCGGGTTTGTGGTGACTCCATCCAACACACCCATGCTGGCCGCTTCCTTGATTTCTTCCAGGTTCGCGGAATCAATGAAGATTTTCATCCCGAATGTTCCTTCGTTTATGACCTGAACTGGTCGGTAATATCTTTTTTCTGCCTGACCGAAATGAACTTGAATTCGTCCAACACCAAGGCTGTGTCTGACACGAGCTTTATTTTGACGAAGAACTTAAACTGAATCTTCGTGAGCCGGCTGATGGTCCCTTGTGTCAAATAACTTGCGATGGTTGGGTTCACCATGAGCTCAAGCCGAAATTCCCGGCTTTCTGTCTTGAACCGCTTAATCCACCGTTCGATCTTGTTGATTGTCGTCGTTTTGGATTCAACCAGTCCCGTTCCTCCGCATGCCGGGCAGTTTTCGCTGAAACTCAGCTGCACGTTTTGCCGAATTCGTTGCCTCGTCATCTGCATCAAGCAAAAATCTGACAAAGGGAGAATGGTGACCTTTGCTCGATCTCTTCTGAGTTCTTTTTTTACCTCGTCATAGATCTTCTTTTTGTTTTTGTCATCATCGAGGTCAATGAAATCGACGACCACAAGCCCGCCGATGTCTCGCAGGCGAACCTGGCGACACATTTCACGCGCCCCTTCCAGGTTCGTGCGGAGAGAATTCAGTTCCTGCTCTTTCTTTGCGGCATACCGGCCGCTGTTCACGTCGATCACGGTCATGGCTTCGGTCTTTTCCAGGTAAATATAGCCGCCGCTCTTCAGCCAGACTTTCTTGCTGAACAAGGTTTGAAAATCCTTTTCAACTCCGTATTTGTCAAAGATCGGCTCCTTGTGGCCGTAGAACTCCACACGGTCCACCATGTCGGGCGACATCCACTGAACGTACGACCGGATTTCCTTAAAGAGCTTCTTGTCATCGACAACGACGTGTTCCACGGAGTCCTGGAACAGGTCACGAATCACACTGGACGTCGTGTTGAGATCCTTGTAAATCAGGGCGGGCGATTTTTCAGTTTTAACGCCTTTTTCAATGTTGTGCCAGGACTTCATGAGTTCGTCGAGGTCCTGTTTGATCAGGTCATCGCTTTGTCCTTCGGCCACTGTTCGAATAATCGCGCCAAATTCTTGCGGCAGGAACGTCCGTACGGTCTTCCGAAGCCTCCGCTTTTCCTTGAAGTTTGCCAGCTTTCTCGAAACGCCGACTTTTCCGTCAAACGGAAGCAAGACGAGGAACCTCCCAGGAAGTGAAATATCCGCACGCACGCGGACACCCTTTTTGCCGACCGGTTCTTTTGTTATCTGGACCAGAATATCCTGGCCTCTTTGAAGGTTGGCTTCTGGACGTCTTCGGGATTCGGGTCTGTGGCGGGGTTTTTCCTGCGGGGCTGCTGCCGGGGAGATCTGCTCATGTGTTGCACCGTCTCCATTTCGAGGCTGTGGCTGTCCTGCTGGTGGCGCAGAGGGTGAACTTCCATTTTCCTCTTCGTCGTCATCATCCTCAAAAAGAGCGTGGTATTCATCCTGGGAATCGCCGATGTCGGAAAAATGAAGGAAGGCGTCTTGCTGTTGACCAATATCGATAAAAGCAGCCCGGATCCCTGGCATCACTTTCGCAACTTTCCCCAGATAAATATCCCCGACGTTCCGCTCTCTTCCGGGTATTTCGACGAACAGCTCAGCGAGCCTGCTGTCTTCAAGAATGGCGATACGGTGTTCGTTCGCCGTCGAACTGATGATAATGTCTTTTTTCATATGGGCTTTCAATCCACTTCAGCCTCGGGTGGTGTGCATTCAAACACAACGCTTCATGACGAAGTGGAACGGGCCCCGGAATCTCCTGCAGAGAGTTGAGGGAAACCACATGCAATGGTGTTCTTCCACATCGACTGAAAGCTTGTTCGTCGGGGGTGAAACCCTGCGAACGAATCAGACTGAGAGTGTACAGGAATACCTGTGAGAAGAGATGGGTGAGGGTTTGAACCGTTTTGTCCAGCCATCCCTCTGGACTGCCAACGGAGGCAATACGTCGTGCAACTCGCTCCAAAACAAAAGAGGTCAAGCTTCCCTGCGTCACACAAAACTCTTTGCCGACCGTTGCTTCCTTCCGGACCTGGCGGGGTTGAGCAACGTTCTGTTGCGCAGGACTTGACCTCAAAACCATGCTATTTGTATGCAAATCTCTGATACTTCCAGACTCTTGGTGATTTCGGTATGGAACTGAGCCGGATCCCGCCAAAAACGTCTGCCCGCCAAACAAGAACATTAAGGCAGGCGGGAATCAGTCTCTTGGCTGAGAACCGAGCTGTTCTGGTGGAGCTGAGCGGGATCGAACCGCCGACCTCTTCGTTGCGAACGAAGCGCTCTCCCAGCTGAGCTACAGCCCCAAAGTCTACTCTGTTTCAAGGTACAGATTAAGCGTCTAAAAAACAACGCTGAATTCTCAACACTTAGAACGCCGGAAATTTGATTCTCCCTGAACTTTTCTCTATGATGCGGCGCATTCCACCATGAAAGCCAAATCCCAGCACCAACTCTTCGAAGAATTCATGCAGATCGTGCGCAGACTTCGGCGCGAATGCCCGTGGGACAGGGAGCAGACACATCAATCGATCCGGCAAAGCCTGATAGAAGAAGCATACGAAGTCGTTGAGGCTATTGACCACAACAACCTGGAAGAACTCAAGAAGGAACTGGGAGATCTCCTCCTGCACGTAGGCCTCCATTCCGTAATGGCCGAGGAACAAAAGGCATTTTCTATCAATGACGTCCTGGAACACGTCAACGAGAAGCTGATACGCAGACATCCCCATGTCTTCGGGAACGTGACGGCGAAGACTCCGCACGAGGTAAAAGTCAATTGGGAAAGAATCAAAATGGCAGAAGGACGTGAATCAGTGACGGATGGGGTTCCGAAGGAACTACCGGCGCTCCTCCGGGCTTTCCGATTACAGGAGAAGGCGTCCAAAGTTGGTTTTGACTGGAAAAAAAAAGAAGATGTGTGGAAAAAAATTGAGGAAGAGATGGAAGAACTGCAGTCTGCAACTCGCTCCAGGAATCAACAGAACGTCGAGGACGAACTGGGAGACTTTCTCTTTTCGCTCGTGAACTATGCCAGGTTTCTTCACGTGAACCCCGAAATAGCCCTTCGCCGGTCGATTGACAAATTTACCAGGCGATTCAAACACATCGAAAAGGAATTGCGGCGTCAGGGAAAAACCCTGGAGCATTCCACGTTGGAGGAGATGGATGCTCTATGGAATGCCAGTAAGAAACTCGGTTAACCTTCCGGTTTGGCCTGTCCGTTGGACTGGAAGCGGTCGTATGCGTCGATGATGTCCTTCACCAGCTTGTGCCTCACAACATCATTCCTGTCGAGATACACGAACGAGACACCCTGGATCTGCTTGAGCACCTCCTGAATCTGAACCAATCCCGACGTCGTTTTTTGCGGCAAATCGATCTGGGTGATATCTCCGGTAATAATGCCGCGGGAATGGGCACCCAGCCTCGTTAAGAACATTTTCATCTGAATGGCCGACGCGTTCTGAGCTTCGTCGAGGATGACGAAGGCGTTGTGGAGCGTCCGTCCCCGCATGTATGCGAGCGGTACGATTTCCACAATCCTCTTCTCCAGATAACTTCGGAGCTTCTCGGCGGACAACATGTCATCCAGCGCATCGTACAACGGCCGCAAATACGGGTCGATCTTTTCACGAAAATCGCCGGGGAGGAACCCGAGGCTTTCTCCCGCTTCCACCGCAGGCCGTGCCAGGATAATCTTTGTGACATCCCTGTTCTTCAGAGCTGCAACAGCCATCGCAACAGCAAGGTACGTTTTTCCGGTTCCTGCAGGACCGATGGCAAACACAAGGTCGTTTTTTCTGGCTTCCTGCACGTAGAGTTTCTGGCCGGGCGTGCGCGCCTTTACGATTCCCGATTTCGTGTACAGAAGGGCTGTTTCGACGTCTTCGGCGGAGGTATCCGGAGGAAGTTCGGGTGTTGACCCGTTTACCGAGACGAGATCAATGACCGTGTCAACATCGGTGGGCGTCAGGTTGCCGTTTTTGTTCAGGATATAAATCAGTTCCCTGAAGACCTTTTCCGACTTTGAAACATTCGTCTGCAAACCCCGAAGCGTCATGTGATCACCCCGGACAGTGATCCTCGTATCAAACCGGTCTTCAATGACTTGAAGATTTCCATCATTGAAGCCCAACAACTGCACCGTGTCGACGCCTGTCAGCGGAAGCTTCTTTTCAACCAAGGACGATTCCCTCCTTTTCGTGTTTTCCTAAAACGGACAACGCCCTCCATCCGCTTTTCATCGGACGAGGGCGCTGTTTTGATTTTCGACAATCAGATTCAACAAGCTGAAACGTGGTGGAGCATTCTCCTTATTTTGAACCGGCTGGTTTTGAACCTTGCTTCTTCGACCAGTAAGACCTCAATGCTGATCGTTCTTCACGAGTGAGGTCTGACTTGGCCGGGATTTTCAACTTCCATCCGGTTTGAATGACATCGGGGTTTTTCACCATATCCCTGTTTCCCTGCCAGATTTTTGGCCACAGGAATGCATTGTCATAAACTTTCGGCTTCTTGGCGATATTCCACAAGCAGTCGCGATCGCGAGCCCACGTGCCCACGGTATACGTCTGCATCCCCATGCCGGAGTCCGATATCTGCTGCAGGGTTCGTTTCAAGGCGTCAATCCTACTTTGCTGGTCGCTGATTCGGGCGGAATATTTCGGCAGGACACTCAAAGCGTTCTTTTTGGCGTCGTTCACCCAGCTTTGCGCCTCATCGACTTCACCCCTGCGGGCCCAAAGATCCTGGTTCGAGAGCCTCGAAAGTTCGTTCAGCTTCGCATCGATCTTATCGAGTATTGCAACGAACGGCGCATCTTCTTTTCCAACGAGGGCGGCAAGTTCGTCCTGACATTGCTTCAGAGCGGCCAACTTCTCACCATCCTGTTTCTGCATGTTCGAAACTTCCGTTTGCAACGCGGCAAGTCTGTTTTTCAGGTCATTGCGTCGCGTGGTTAATTCCGTCATTTGTTTCTGCCAGTCTTCTTTCGACAATTCCTGTGCCCAGGCAGGGACCAGAAGGAACAGGCTCACCATCCAGACCAGGCTTACTCGGCTTTTGTTCGTCATGTACATGGTCTCCTTCCTACTTAGCCTTCAAACGCTGTTGAAGGGCCTCTCGGTCCTTTGAACACAGAGCAAGCTGAGCATCTTTGTCTGCCATGGCTTTTTGGAGGGTTGCCTTTTCTGATTCCTTTGACGCGATTTCTCTTTCAAGTGAGGTAACTTCCGCCTTCAGGTCTTCGAGTTGCTTCAATTCTTCGGCTGTCAGTTTACCGCCACAACCCGTTAAGGCAAGACCCATCGTCAGACTGAGAACGAGCACGATGGCCAACGACTTCTTCATGACTACTTCCTCCTTAAGATTCATAGATGATTCAATTCATGAAAATAATAGAGAAATGACGCTCAAAAGTCAAGCGAAAACACTCTGGGAACCAGAAACCGTGCATTAGAGAAGGCCTTGCTCAGCAAAACTTGTGAAAGAATTCCCCGCTATGATGATGTGATCGTTCACCGGGATACCCAGGATCTTCCCCGATTCAACAAGTTGTTTCGTGACAGCCACGTCTTCTGAACTCGGCTCGGGGTTGCCGCTGGGATGGTTGTGGATGAAAATGACACTCGCTGCTGATTCCGCAATTGCCCATTTGAAGCACTCGCGTGGATGCACAAGAGAAGAATTCAGCGTGCCGGATGTCACCCTTTTCTCGGCGATGATTCGGTTGGCGGAGTTCAGTAGAAACGCCCAGAATTCTTCATGCTTCAAATCCCGAAATTTTCGCCCATACCGTTGAAAAACCTCATCCGGCGTTCGCAGAACGGGCTTCACGTTGCCGTCTTTCAAGGGAATGCGTTTTGCGAGTTCAAAAGCAGCCAGTATGGCCGCGCTGCGCGCGGGGCCGAGACCGTACTTTTTGAATTCAGCCGGAGACATGTTGCCCACGCTCCTTAAGGACTCCTTCTCCCCCAGAATGCGCTTTGCGATATCGACGGCCGTGGAACCTCTGATCCCGGTGCGAATGAAGATCGCGAGCAACTCCGCCTCGGTGAGAGCGTCGGCTCCGCGCTGAAGGAGTTTCTCCCTCGGCCGGTCCCCTTCGGGCCAGTCTTTGATCGTCGCTTTGTATTTGACGGTTTTTGCGGGCGGCTTGCTCACGGCGTGGGAATCGGACGCGTTGCAATATCGACTTCGCCGATTTTCTTTATGGACCTCCCCCGAAATTGCATGAGCGTGATATGCGAGTTCACGCGACGCTCGACGAGGGAAATCTTTGAATGAATTGCCGGGAAGTCCCTCACCTTGGCAAGTTGTGAGGCAACATCATTTCTGTGAGAAGCGCCTTGCTTGATGACATGCAGAAGAACTCTCATGGCATCGTATCCGAAGAGCATGTTCTTCGTAGGCTTTTTCTTCATCGATTTCTGAAACTTGGCCGAAAAAATCTTGAAGGCCTGATCCTTTTCCTCCCAATAGGAGTCGGTGGAAAAAATTACGCTGTCAACGTACTGCCGGTTTTGATCCAACTCCCCGGGATCCTGCCATTCTCCCGTGCCGAGGATTTGTGTCTGAAAATTGTAGAACCTCAGTTGCGAGCCTACCACTCCAATCTCTTCAGGGGAAGCAATAGGCACAAAGATGCTGTGAATGCTCTCCACAGGAAGCCCCAGGCTGTCAATTCTGACGACCGGTTTTTCCGTGACAAATCCCAAAGAGTCTGCAATGCGCGTTCCATTCTTGCCGAACAAGACATCGACGGAAATGGAACCCCCAACTTCCATGAGAGAATCCAGCATTTTCTCGGAAAATCCCATCGCGACTAACCTGTTGATGTCCGAATGCTTGATCCTCCTGGAAAAATCCAGAAACGGAACCGCCGCCTTCTCCAGGGCTTTCTTCCGCATCGCTTCAAGCTGTGTTCTTAAGTCGGTTGCTCCCGCCTGGTACCACTGCACATCGATCAGTTCCCCCCCCAGCAACTTGACTTCATCGATAAACGCTTCTGCCAGGAGTTTTCCCGGAGGCTCAAGAGGCGAAAGAACGGCAAAGGTCGCTTCCTTCCTCTGTTCCATCGCGAACCGTGCCATCGCACGCCCGCGCATTTCAAAATCCGGGTTTGCCTGAAAAATGTAAGCACCGATCGAGGCGATGCCGTTCGCTGTTGCCGTGGGCGTGAGAAGCGGAACCCCTCGTGCGTTGGCAATTCCGGCGCTCGCGAACACTTCGTTGCTGAACACAGGGCCGATAATGGACAGAATCTTGTCATCGTTGCATAGTTCGGTCACCTGCCGTGCTGATGTGCTGGGATCGCGGTCGCTGTCCCTGATATCCAGCTCCACGAGCGGCAAGGATTCATGGTTGTATTCTTCGGCGGCAAAACGAATGCCTTCCAGGAGCTCAACTCCCAATTCTCTTGCGCTCGATTTTTCCGATTTGAGCATGAGCGGGAGGACAACACCGATTCTCAAAACTCCTCCTCTTTCATATTTCTGCAGCAAGTTGATCGCCTCGCCGACGTATTTGATCGACGGGCGACGGCCGGCCACAGAGCGTAACATTTCCTGGGCAGCCTTCACGTCGCCTGAAGAGTACACCTTCTCAGCGATGCGCAGGTCAATCAAGGCCCTGAGACCCTCATCAGAAATGTCCGCGACGAGGAGCTGAAGCTGGGCAATGCTGAGATTGCCGGCTGTGAGAATCTCCAGCATGTCCTGAGAGCGTGTCCGGATTTTTCCATCTGTCGTTTTCTGAAAGGACTTAACGAACTCGGCGGCCGCATCTTCGTACCGCGCCATTTTGTCGTAGTTTAGTCCGAGGGTATAATGGGCATCGTCGACGTACCTCGATTCGGGAAAAAGGTCGATCAGATCTTTCAGAAATCGCACGGATTCTCTGAAATTTCCCGTCATATAATATGCTTTCGACCCCATAATATACGCCCCCGTCACACGGTGGCTCCGCGGATACTCCCGCACATTTCTGGTGAACCAAAGAGCGGCGCTGTCATACTGGCCAGAGTTGAAGTATCTCATCCCATCGACGAACAGGCGTTCGACGTCAGGGCGGAATACGATACTGTCTTCAGGAAGTTGTGTGGAAGAGGCTAGGACAGGGAACGGAATGCAAAGGATACAGCAGAATACAACGAAAGCAACTTTGGGAGGGAACATTCAGCGCTTCTTTTCAAACCGAAGTTCTCGTTTTCCTTGTTGAGCTTTGTGGTTGCCGGGTTCGATTCTCAAAGCCTCTTCAAAGAACTCATTCGCACGACGGAAATCCCCCCGCCGGAGGTAGACGAAACCGAAGTCGGCACACGCATCCGCCAATGTCGGGTTGAGCTCCAATGCCTTGCGTAGGTAATGCTCTGCCTGGTCAAGCTGCTGCAGAGTAATCAACACCTCGCCGCACATCTGCCATGCGCGGGGTTCTCTGGGGTCCATTTCGATGGCCGTTGTGAACTCCTCCAGGGATTTCTGCCATTCCTTGGACCTTGTGTAAGCAATTCCCAGAAGGTAATGGCCAATCCAGCTGTAGGGCTCCGACACCAAACCTTTCTTCAACACTTTGACCGCTTCAATAACGGCTCCCCGCCTGAGCAGGAGTTCTGCAATCGATTCGCTGATTCGTGGAAATGCAGGATTGAGCTCTTTGACCTTTCGGAAGTGGAGTTCTGAGAGCGTCCAGTTCTCCTTCCCCCAATAGGCGAGCCCTATGTTAAAATGCAAATGAGCGCGAAATGTTCGCGCCAGGGTCTCTTCTTCATCGAGAAGCTTCTTGAAATGTTCCAGTGCAGCGGTAAAATTCTCCGTTTTCAGGTGCAAGGTACCGAGGAGGTACATGACTTCGGCCGGGTCCTTCGAGACCCGAAGGGCCTCCTGAAGCAATCGCTCGGCGACTTCGAAACGCTTTAACTCGATGTACGCCTTCGACAACTCGATCCATGCCGAATCCAC
>JANOGR010000195.1:0-3109 GCA_031406095.1 Ignavibacteriales bacterium | reverse complement strand
ATCATTGATTTGAAAATTGAGCCAATGATGTCGCCCCGCGGTGTAGTCAAAATCCCATGTATCGATCGAAAACCCGCGCTTCACGAGCTTCGTCTTTTCATCCCATCTCCATTCATCCGTCAAAATATACTCAAGAGCCTTCTCCATGTGTGGAATCAGACTCTCCATCCATTTGTCGTCGCCCGTCGCCTGCCAGGCAAGATAGACAGCCTTGATAAACCGATACTCGACGTCAGGCTCGACCGGCACGCGAACGTACTTGGCCCAGTTTTCCTTTTCACACGGAATTTTTTCCGGTGTCATGGTGAAGTAATCAAAGATCCATCCTTTCGCCGTTTGCGTTTCCGCAAAATGGTTAATGACACTTCGAAGGTCTTTCTCCCAGTACTTCGCGCCCCGCATCATGTCCGAGTAATCGCGCAGCCAGATACTCGGCGCGTCCGGAGTCCTGTAGCCGCGCACCCGCGTCCCCAACATGTTATATTCCGAGACATCGTGTTCCAGGAATGACTTTATGCGGGGGACCAGTGCATCGATCTGCGTGCTGCCTGTTTTGACAAACGTTTCCTTCATCGGATGGCCCATTCGCGTCAGTGGTCGGTTTCAGACGGCCGGCACAACGTTTTGTACATCGGCCCGAAAAACCCATGTTCCCTCGGCAACAAAATGCGTTGCGAATGCCCTGCGAACGCTGTTCGGCGACCTGTTGCCGTAGGATCCATGAATTGTGTGACTGGAGAATATCACCCCCGAACCCTTTGGCACCTCGAGATTGACGACGGTTCGCAGATCCAATCCGTCAATTTCAAATGAGTAGAGCTTTTCCTTCCACTCTTTGCCGGACCGATCCCGCATCAAGTGCTCGGACTCCCACACTTGATGATCCTTGGAGTTCGTTGCCTTATGGGTCTTGTACAGGCCTTGTCGATGGCTTCGCGGCACAACACACAGGCCGCCGTTTTCGCCGTCTGTATCACTCATGGCGAGCCAGCACGCAGACAGCGTGTTAGGCTCATTCGGCAGATAATGACTATCCTGGTGTAATGCCGTTCCTTTCCCGGGTTCGGCCGGACGTTTTTCCAGGTACATTGTCTGCACAATCATCGGCGTCTTCGTCTTCAGTATCTGCAGCATGCTGCCAACGATATGGGGATGTTGAGAGACTTTCGCCCAATGTTCATTGATTTTGTGATTGTCGAGATGATTCCTGCGTTCCGGATTCTGACCTGCTTCGTAGGAAACGAAGTCATCCACTTCCTTTTCCGTTAACAAATCGGGTACGACGATGTACCCATCGTCGTTGAATTGATTGATCTGGGCTTGCGTCAACATCGTACGTGATTCAGTCGTTTGCATCGAGGCTCCTCCCTAGGCTCATTTCGGATCCTGGATCATTTTTTTTCTCTCCAACAGGAAAACGCCTTCTCACATTAACTATCGCTGAAACTCCAGCTCAATCTTCTGGTTCCAACGTATGCGAACCCGATTCTCAAGTTCGCTTCCGTCTTTTGCTTTGAACCCAACCTGCTTGAAGGCCGTCAGCCAGAGGTCGAACGTACTGCCAGTATCGGTGTATTGAGCCATGGAATCATCGGCATCCCGATAACCGGCTGAACTCACGACAATGTTCCCTGACTGTCCATCCTTCGAGACAGAAGCCTGGACAGATATTCGGCCGAACTTCGTGAGAAGACTTTCGGCGCGAATGACTGAGCCAGGAACCAGCCAATCCCGCGGAATGCCGCGCAGCAAATCCAGCGAGCTTCCCTTATCGTCGGCAAGAAGTGAGACCACAAGTTTCAGCATACTCGCGTAGGCGCTGTTTGTCGGGAAGTCTCCTGTCGTCCTCGTGCTGACTCCTTTCGGCATCTGTTCTTCCGCCCAGGCACCGAGGGGCGTGGCGTGGTTTGCAAAGGCGTACAAAACATCCGCGGCCTTCTCGACGTTGCCGTTCATATAATGGGCCAGACCGTAGAGCGGCGCAAACCATACTCCGATGCCTCCGGTCAGCCATCCAAACGAAACGGGGAGCCCCTGCACGCAGGACGAATCAAGGACGGCGAGCGTTCCGGGCACAATCGGATCACTCTGTGAAAGAAATGAACCGAGGTTGATTGCTTCGCACAAGACCCACTGCGCACGCTGCGGAACATCGTGGGTTGTATCGGCTACCTTCACCGGCAGGTACGAATGTCCGTATTGGTCTTTTCGAATGTCTCGAACCGCAGCAAATCGGTACGACGACAGGAGCTCCTGATAAAAAGTCTTCCACTCCTGCGAGTCCCCGGTCTTTCCAAGCCACTCTGCCGCCTCCACGGCTCTCTCAGTACAAATGAGCACCCAGTAGACGCTGCTGTAATCAGCATTGATCCCCGAAATCCCTCCATCGACAAAACCCGGCGGCATCAACCCATAATACGGCGCCTGCGGGTCCGCCAAGGTGCTTTTCCTTCTTTCCTGAATGAAACGCATGGCAGCCACGATTTTCGGCCAATGGTTCTGGAGCCATTCCCGATTGTTGGCAAGTCGCGCATACCGCACCAGCGTCCAGATAAAATTTGGCGTATCGCGCTGGACATCCACGGGCCAGATGACCTTTACTTTTCCGGTGTTGTCCTGGTAGCGGAAGAGCCCTTCTGTCGCTTCTCTCGCGCTGGCTGTATCACCCTCCATCAAAACGCCGTCAATATCGTAGAGAGCGTCCTGGATCCAGAGTCCCCGATAAACGGTGGATCCTGGTTGAAACTGTGCCACCCCGTCGACAACTTCGCGGCACTGGTACAGGGTTCGCATCCCTGCGTCGAGAAGAAACTGAAGTTGCTGGTCTGGAACCTGGATCCGGTTCCGTGGATACCGCCGTTCGTTTGCCCAAAACGTGAGGGCGCGCATTCGTTCCTTCTGCAAGTCGGGGACGGCTGCAATGTTTTTCGGAAGCCGGTAGCCGCTGATGGCCGTGAGTTGCACCGTTGACGCGCCGACGGGCAGCTCCAACTCCCATCCAGTGTCTGTCTTACGGCCGCTGCGAGCGCGAGGGTTCGAAACGACAAACGGCCGGCCCTCGAACAGCAGGACGCCGGATTTTGCATCAAAGGAAAGGTCTCGCTGGGTT
>JANOGR010000176.1:0-9754 GCA_031406095.1 Ignavibacteriales bacterium | reverse complement strand
GACCCAGGAATTTTGCCAACGGCGTGCCGATTGACGCAGACGAGTCGAGTACGAAGATTCCGTCGGCATCTTCGCCCAAACCAAGCTCACGGGCAGAGCAGATCATGCCGTTGGATTCGACTCCGCGAATCTTAGCCTTCGAGAGAACAAACGCGTTGCCTTCGGGGTCGTGCTGATTGTGTGGAATCGTTGCACCGATCAGCGCGACGGCAACTTTCTGTCCCGCAGCGACGTTCGGCGCTCCGCAAACAATCTCGAGCACTTCCTTGCCGATGGTGACTTTGCAGACCGTGAGGCGGTCGGCATTGGGATGTTTGGCTCTTTCTACAACTTCGCCGACAAAGAACTTGCCGTACTTCTTTGCAAGATCCTCGTAGCTTTCGACTTCCAGGCCCAGCATCGTGAGTCCTTCGACAAATTGCTCCGGAGAGAGCTTGAAGTCAACGTATTGTTTGAGCCAGGATTGAGAAACCCTCATAATTTTCTTTGATAAGACTAGTCTAAATCCTAAATCCGAATATCTAAAATCGAATCAAAACTCACAATCCGAATTTTCAAAATCTAAAACTGCTTAAGAAATCTCAGGTCGTTCTCGTACAACAATCTGATGTCATTGATATCATACTTCAGCATCAAAGGACGTTCAACGCCGAACCCGAAGGCAAACCCGGAAACTTTGTCAGGATCGTAACCCACACGCCTGAGAATCTTCGGATGAACCATGCCTGAGCCGACAATTTCCAGCCAACCCGAATGCTTGCACACACGGCAACCCTTCCCTCCGCAAATGTAGCAGTGGATGTCCATCTCGGCGCCGGGCTCAACAAACGGAAAGAAACTGGGCCGAAACCTATACTTGATGCTGCTGCCGTAGTACTGTTTGGCAAATGACACAAGTGTTCCCTTGAGCTCGCTGAAGGTGACACCCACGTCTACATAAATGCCGTCCACCTGGTGAAAAAGAACCAGACTCCTCGCACTGACGGCCTCATTGCGGTACACGCGGCCCGGCATAATGGCGCGCACGGGCGGTTTTTGCTTTTCCATGATGCGGATTTGGACCGGAGTCGTATGCGTGCGCAAGAGAATCTTGTTTTGATGGATAAAGAACGTGTCCTGCATGTCGCGGGCGGGATGATCCGGCGAAAAATTCAGCGCTTCGAAGTTGTAGTAGTCGCTTTCGATCTCCGGCCCCGTGACAATCGAAAAACCCATGCCGACGAAAATGCGCTTGAAATCGTCCATGGACTGCGTAACGGGATGCTTCGTGCCGATGGGTTTCGGCCTGCCCGGAAGCGTAATGTCGAACGGGGAATCCTTTGGTTTCAGGGCATGTTCGATCTCGGCTCTGACCCGGTCAAACTCGGTTTGAGCAGTAACGCGTAGCTCATTAAGCCGCTTGCCAATCTTCGGCTTTTCTTCCGATGCAACTTCCTTGAGCATTTCAAACAAATCCGCCACTCCGCCTTTGCGTGCCAGATACTTGAGACGCAGACGCTCGAGGTCATCAAGGTTTTTGATTTGCTTGATGTCGGCGAAAAAATCTTGTTTTAGTTTCTCAATTTTGTCGTGCATTCCAATTACCTGTCACTCTGAGCGAAGTCGAAGAGTGCACTCGGCGGGTGACATCCTTCGTCTCCGCTCAGGATGACTATTGTGCATAAAATAAAAAATCTTCTCACAAGCTTTCCGAGGCTTTTCGATGAGGTAACATCCCCATTCGACTTGTGAGAAGATTCAGGATTACGCAGTCGCAAATTTGACGACTTCGGCGAAGGCCTGCGGATGGTGTACCGCAATGTCCGCCAAAACCTTTCGATTGATGTCGAGTTCCTTCTTGTTCAATCCGGCAATGAGCCTGGAATACGTCGTGTTATGGAGTCTGGCTCCGGCGTTGATCCTCGCAATCCAAAGCCGGCGGTATTCCCGCTTCTTGGTCCGACGATGTTTGTAGGCATGCGACTCTGCTTTTTCGACATGATGCTTCGCAATCGTTAAGACTTTGCTCCGGGCGCCCCAGTATCCTTTCGCCCTTGCAAGGATCCTTTTTCTTCGACGATGGGACGCAACTTTATTCTGTGAACGCGGCATTTCTTTTTCCTCCTTACGATACCATGAGTCTTTTCAGTTTATACGCTTCCGTGCTGTGCACGAGCCCGGGCTTCCTCAAATGTCTTTTTCTCTTCGAGGACTTCGACGTGAGAATGTGGCTTCGGTAGGCCTTTCGGCGCTTGAGCTTCCCGCTTGCTGTCACTTTGATCCTCTTCCACGCACTCCGGCGTGATTTCATCTTTGGCATGGATTATCCTGCTGTTTTTTCTTTCGGTTGTTTTGGTTCGGCTTTCTTCTTTGTTTTGTCAGGAACGAAGTACGCGACCATCTGTCTTCCTTCCATTTTCCCCGGCTGGTCGACCTTCGCTATATCGTCGAGCCTTTCCGTGAACCGGTCGAGGAGCTCCCTGCCGTGAGCTTGGTACGTAATCTCCCGTCCTTTAAATACCACTGCTGCCTTGACTTTGTGTCCTTCCTCAATGAACCCCCGCGCATGCCGGACCTTGAACTCAAAATCGTGTGTATCCGTGTTCGGGTGAAACCTGACTTCTTTGACCAGCGTAATGTGCTGATGTTTTTTCTGGTGCTTTTCCTTCTTTGCCAGTTCGTACTTGTACTTGCCGAAATCCATCAGTCTGCAAACCGGCGGCTCGGCGTTCGGGACGATTTCGATGAGATCCAGACGTCTTTCGATGGCGAGTTTCTGCGCGTCCTTGACAGCCATGATCCCCAGCTGCTCTCCGTCATCGGTAATGACTCGCACTTGAGCGGCCCGAATCTCCGTGTTAATGCGTGCTCGTTCCTGCTTGATAGACTTGTTCTCCTAAACTGTGAGTGTTTTTTTCCTGATTGCGTCCAGGACCTGATTGAGAAACTTGTTCCGATCCATCGCTCCCAGGTCGCCCTTCTTGTGCTGGCGGACAGAAACCGTATTGGCCGTCCGTTCCTTCTCCCCTACGACCAGCATATAAGGAACCTTCCTGGTTTCGCAATCGCGAATCTTGTAATTGATTTTTTCGTTCCGGTCGTCGAGCTCACAACGGACTCCCTCCGAAGTAAAATGCTTATGCACTTCCTTCGCATACGCAAGATGGTCATCCGTGATTGGGAGAACAGCGACCTGAACCGGTGCCAGCCAGAGGGGAAACTCTCCGGCGAAGTGCTCGATGAGAACACCCATAAAGCGCTCGAGCGAACCAAACGGCGCCCGATGGATGACAACCGGCCTGTGTTTTTGCCCGTCGCTGCCGGCGTATTCGAGGTTGAACCGCTCCGGCATGACATAATCGACTTGTACGGTACCCAACTGCCAGGTTCGCCCCAGCACATCCTTTACCATAAAGTCGATTTTCGGACCATAGAAGGCAGCCTCACCTATCCCAATATAATAATTAAGTTTCATTAAATCAGCCGCTTCTTTGATGTCTTTTTCTGCCTGAACCCAGAGTGCATCCTCCCCGCCGAATTTATCCTTGTTTTTCGGGTCCCTGAAGGAAAGGCGCGTCCGAAAATCGTGGAATCCAAGTGTGGTGAAGACCAGCTGAATAAGCTCGATGACCGCGCAAAGTTCGTCTTTTAACTGGTCCTGCCTGACAAACATGTGGGAATCATCCACGGTGAAGGATCGGACCCGGATTAGGCCGTTGAGTTCGCCGGATTGCTCATAGCGATAGACTGTTCCGAACTCAGCCAGACGAATCGGGAGATCCCGGTAGCTTCGGGGCTTCGCGGAATAAATCTGAAAATGATGCGGGCAGTTCATCGGTTTGAGCAGGTACTCCTCGCCTTCAACCTGGATCGGCGCAAACTGGCTGTCCTTGTAATACGGATAATGGCCGCTCGTTTTGTACAGATTGATATTGCCGATGTGCGGAGTGAGCACGGGCAGATATCCGCGTTTCCGCTGCTCATCTCTTAGGAAACCCTCAAGTTCTTCGCGCACAATTGCACCTTTGGGAAGCCAGAGCGGTAATCCGCCACCCACTTTTGGGGTCAGCAGGAACAACTCAAGTTCCTGTCCGAGCTTGCGGTGATCCCTTCGTTTGGCTTCTTCTAATCGGAAGAGATGGTCATCGAGCTCCTTCTTCGTTGGAAACGTGACACCGTAAATGCGCTGGAGCATTTTGTTCTTTTCGCTGCCGCGCCAGTAAGCACCCGCAACGCTCAACAGTTTGATTGCCTTGATTCTGCCGGTCGAAGGAATGTGCGGGCCGTAGCAGAGGTCGGTAAAGTTTCCCTGGTGGTAAAATGTGATGACGTGGCCTTTGAGGTCCTCAAGAAGCTCAAGCTTGTACGGGTCCCCTTTTTTCTTGAAATATGCGACAGCATCTTCCCACTTTTTCTCTTCACGGACATAAGCAACGTCGCGTGCGGAAAGCTCCCCCATTTTTTGCTCGATCTTGCCGAGGTCGTCCATCGTGAGCGAATGATCAACAAGGTCGATGTCGTAATAGAAACCGGTCTCAATGGGCGGGCCGATACCGAACTTCGTTCCAGGATAAAGCCCCTCAATTGCCTCCGCCATCAAATGAGCTGAACTGTGCCAGTAGGCGTACTTCCCTCCATCGTCTCCCCATTTCAGGATTTTTACGGACGAATCCTCCTTGATCGCCCTGCTCAAATCCCACACTGCGCCGTTCACTTCCACGGCGAGAGCTTCCCTGGCCAGACCTTTGCTAATGCTCTCCGCTATTTGAAGTCCCGTGACACCCTGGGGGAATTCTTTTTTTGTACCGTCCGGAAATGTAATTATGATGTTTG
Organism: Ignavibacteriales bacterium; assembly: GCA_031406095.1. Classification (GTDB taxonomy): domain Bacteria; phylum Bacteroidota; class Ignavibacteria; order UBA10030; family UBA10030; genus JANOGR01. The sequence continues at coordinate 4,942 of JANOGR010000176.1, read as the reverse complement.
CCATCGTTTTGAAGATAAAAAAAATCGGAGATTTCTCCGATTCTCGTTAGCAGGGCTCATGCACATTCCTGCGCCAATACTGTGGGCTCTATAGGACTCGAACCTATGACCTCTACCATGTCAAGGTAGCGCTCTAACCAAGCTGAGCTAAGAGCCCATTGTTTGTAAAGAATACTGAAAAATTGCCGCAGAATCAATCGGCCTTTCGAGGGTTGATGGGTTGACACATGATGTTCGGAAGGTTTGCCGGGATCAATCGTAGAAATTTCTCTGCCACCTGTGTTTCCGCAATTCGTTCACCACTGAGGTGCTCAATTTCCTTCCGTCTGAAACGGCGCAGTTGTTTTCAACATTGTTGGTCTTGCGCATTCCCGGAATTACGGTGGAGACCGCATCGGAATGGAGACAGAGTCGCAGGGCTAACTCTGGGAGAGTTTTTGCTTCAGAACCAAGAAGAGGCTTCAGTTTTTCTATCCGCTCAACAACCTGCGCCCTTCTGTCTCCACGAAAATAGTCCTTTCGAAAATCTCTCTTGTCGAACTCGGAAGAGAGAGTGACCGAACCCGTTAACGAGCCCTCATCGAACGGAACGCGGACAATAATTCCGATATTCAGTTTCATGCAGAGAGGAAAGAGCTTTTCTTCGGGACTTTGGTCGAAAATATTGTAGATAACTTGGAACGTATCAATTCTGCCCGTCTCTGCAACTTTAAGCGCGTTCTCGGGTTGATGGTCATTGATCGAGATGCCAAAGAAACGAATCTTCTGCTGCTCTTTGAGTTTGTCGATCGTGTCCTTCCACTCATTGTCATTCGTCCAATCGTCGTTCCAGACATGGAACTGCTGGACATCAATCCGTTCCACGGAAAGGTTTTTCAAGCTCTTTTCTGTGCTTTCGACAACATATTTTGCAGGGAAAACATCGCGCAGCTTCGTATTTTGTCGCGCCGGCCATTCCCGATTCTTGGGGGGAATTTTGGTGGCGACGTAAATGCCGTGCTTGCGTTCTTTCAGCAATTTCGCAACCAGTTTCTCGCTGTGTCCGTTTCCGTATGCCAGCGCCGTATCAACAAAGTTCAAGCCGAGATCGGCCGCTTTCCGCAATGCGACCAGCGATTCGTCATCATTGCTTCCCCGCCACAGCTCGCCCCCGATTCCCCACGCGCCAAACCCGATTTCAGAGACCTCCAGGCCTGTACTTCCAAGCTTTCGGTAGTTCATTTTTTGCCGCCCGTCAATTTCTTCCAAGCTTCCTCAGCTTGTTGTTTCGATTTTTTCTTCACGTATTGCGCGTGAAACTCTTCCATTTTCTTGACTGACAGGGCGTCAAGATCCTCGTCGTCTTTGTCTTTTTTCAGCATCATTTCAACGTGGTATTGTTCATCACGATTCATTCTTGACACGCAATCCCGCAATTCCTTGAGCATTCTATGTTGTTCGACGCGTGTCATGAGTTATGCGGCGGGCTGCTGCTGCGTCAGGCAATGAAGTGTGCCGAACCCCCAGACGAGGTCCACGGCGTGGATGCCCATTACAGGGCGATCTTTGATCAACTCTGAGAGAATCCCAAGCGCGACTCTGTCGTTTGGGTCATTGAATGTCGGAACGATCACTGCTGAGTTGCCGATGTAGAAATTCGCATAGCTTGCGGGTAGTCGGATTCCATCAAATACCAGAGGTTGCGGCATAGGAAGTTTTACGATTTCTGGCTTCGATCCATCTTCCAGCCGAATTCCCTTTAAACGCTCCACGTTTTCCTGAAGCGGCTTATGGTTCACGTCGGACGAATTCTTCTCTTCACAGATGACAATCGTTTTTGGGTTGACAAACCGCGCCAGGTCGTCCACGTGTCCGTGCGTATCATCTCCGGCAATTCCCTTTCCCAGCCACAGAATGTTTGTCACGCCCAGTGAATCCTTCAGAGCCTGCTCCACGCTTTCTTTGCCCATTCCGGGATTTCGAGTCTGCGTTCCTTGATCGAGGAGGCATTCTTCGGTGGTCAAAAGGGTTCCTTTTCCGTTCACATCGATTGCTCCGCCTTCAAGGACAAACGGTTTTTCGTTGATGAGCGGCTGAAGAAGTCTTACTCGCAGAGATTTCGCCGCACGTTGGTGAATCTTGCGGTCTTTTTTCCAGTTATTATACTTGGCCCAGCCGGTGAACTTGAAGTTGTTGACTGCGACTTGTTTCAGCTGGTTGTTTCGGACAAACATGGGCCCGAAATCGCGGGTCCAACCCCTGTCCGTGGCAAAACGGAAGAATTCAACTCTTGCAAGATCTGAGCCGACTCTTTTCAGAATCTTGCGGGCAGAGTTTTCATGTTCCTTCGATTCGACGATGATTCGAACAACTTCGCCGGGAGAGAGTTTGCGAACAATCTCGGCGTACACCCAGGGAATAGGAGCGAATTTACCGGGCCAATCAGTTTTGTTATGCGGCCAACCGAGCCACGTTGCTTCGTGGGGCTCCCACTCGGCAGGCATGTGGAAGCCGAGGGAGCTTGCTGTCTCAGTACGGCGTGCTATGACTTGGGACTCCGGGGCTCTTCGTCCAAATAGCGGCTGGTGATTCCACCGTACGAATCAATACGGCGGTCGCGCAGGAAAGGCCAGTTACGGCGAACATCTTCGATTCTTTCCAGGTTCACTTCTGCAAGAATGGTCTCTTCCTTGTCTGCCGACGCTTCAGCGATGATCACTCCCTGGGGGTCTGCAACAAACGACGAACCCCAGAATTCAATTCCTGCAGCTTTGCCGTTCGGCTTCTCAAGACCTATTCTGTTCACAGCGGCGACGTAGACTCCATTCGCGATGGCATGACCTCTTTGTACTGTCCTCCATGCATCTCGTTGAGCGTCTCCCTGCTTTGCCTTCTCGTGAGGATGCCACCCGATAGCTGTCGGGTAAAAAAGAATGCTGGCTCCCTGCAATGCAGTAAGACGAGCGCCTTCCGGATACCATTGATCCCAACAAATCAGCGTTCCGATTTTCCCTGCTGATGTGGCGTGTGCCCTGAATCCTGTGTCGCCGGGTGTGAAATAGAATTTCTCATAGTACGCAGGGTCGTCCGGGATATGCATTTTGCGATAAAAACCTGCAAGAGAGCCGTTCGAATCGATGATCGCAGCGCTGTTATGGTACACGCCGGGAGCGCGGCGCTCAAACACTGGAGCGACAATGACAACACCCATCGACTTTGCCAGTTTTCCAAGGACTTCAGTTGTGGGACCCGGCACCGTTTCTGCAAGATCGAAAAAAGCTGCGTCTTCCTGCTGGCAAAAATATTGAGAGCGAAATAGCTCAGGAAGGCAGACGACCTGTGCGCCTTTCTTGGCCGCCTGACGGACTTTCTCAACTGCTTTATCGAGGTTCTTGTCCACATCCTTGCCAACGGACATTTGCACCAGGCCGATGCGAAACCCGGAGATTTTTTTCTTTCTGGCCATCAGAGTGTCTTAGCTCCAAGCTGCAGCAGCGACTGGTTCTCAGGGACGTCAAACGTTAAAACCGTCTTGCCCTTCGAGACAAGGAAACGTGTAAGTTCAATCGTTTTACTTCGTTTGTCGGCAAATGGAATGAGAACCTTATCGGCGAGAATGACGACAAACTTGTTACGTTGATAGGCAAGCCGGGCGTTGAATCGATCATACGATTTCTTAAACATGGACAAAACGAGGAGTTTTTCTTCCTCGAGAGGTTTTTCCCAGAGCTTTGGAATCGTGAATGTGTCGATCGAGCGGGCTGGACAAATCACAACCGGTTGGATTTCTCTGAGCAAGATTCTCAGACACTCTTTTTCAACTGGGGAATGAAAACCGCTCACGATGGTGTACTTTCCTGCAATCGTGCGCATGTAATCCGTGGTTTTTAGTACAATTTTGGCAGGACATCTCACCGAGCATAGCAATCCGAGTTTTTTGGTTTGAAGCAAGCCTGTATTCCCAATCGCCCAGATCTCTGAGATTGAAGAACTGGACAGCTCCCACGCTTGTTCATTGCTAAAGTGAGGGTCTTTCGGGAGAATTTTCTTCAAATGGAAATCTCCATTCTCTTGCTTTGAATGAGCATGTGCCCGGGGCGGGACTTGAACCCGCACGGACCTTGCGGTCCACAGGATTTTAAGTCCTGTGCGTCTACCAGTTTCGCCACCCAGGCGAATCAATGCAAAATGAAAAATGGAAAATTGCTGATGTTGTGCAATTTACATTTTCCTTTTTGATTTTTCATTTTACATTGATTTGAGGCGCGGGCCGGATTCGAACCGGCGCATAAAGGTTTTGCAGACCTCTCCCTTACCACTTGGGTACCGCGCCAAACTAGGACGATTCAATACTATTTCTTACTTGAACTATGCTATTCCCGTTCTTTAAGAAAAACAGCAGATGGCGGCGGATCAATCGCTCCACTGAGAATGTCCTTAAGTTCCTCTCGTCCCTTTCCGCTCTTTAGATACTTCTCTCTTTGTTCTGCCTCTTCTCTTGTGTTGTAGCTTTCGTGATATAATAACTCAAGTGGGCGGCGCCTTTTTGTCGATGCTGTCTTCCCTGCATTATGTTCTTTCAATCGCTTCAGAACAATGTCGGTTGAGCCCGTATAATTCTTCTGGTCCTTCAGACTCTTCAGAACATACACGTAGTACAATGTCCTCTCCCTTACCACTCATGCCCGCCTTCGGCCCGCCGCAGGCGGGCTGGCGGGTGCGGTACCGCGCCAAACGAGTGTAGAATGAGGATTGCAGAATGTAGAGTTTGAATTCACCATTCTACACTCCTCCCTCTACATTCAAAAAAACACCCCGTTGCCTGGTGGGATGAGGGGCAACGGGGCAAGATCACCACTAGGCCACGGGCCGTCCGGGTGTCCCCATCCCTCTAAGGACAGAGACAAACGTTCCGCTTGCGGCGATTGAGCGGGAAACGGGACTCGAACCCGCGACCTCAACC